>CAINVS010000152.1 GCA_903854205.1 uncultured Bacteroidota bacterium
CATTTCCAGCCAGCGTGTTGATGATGCCTGCCGACAGACTTGCTGCTGCCGCTATGAGGTAGTAATAAAAGGGCATATATTCTAAATTAGTAATGCGGTTTGGCTTTAGCCAAACCGCATTTTGAATTTTATTATGACCGTGAAGAAGGCACGTTTATTTAATGTTTTGACAAAGCTCTACCAATACACCGTTTGTCCCTTTCGGATGCAGGAAGCAGATCAGTTTATTATCGGCGCCTCTTTTGGGTTCGGGATTTAGAATCTGAAAACCTTCTGCTTCCAAGCGTTTCATTTCGGCATAGATGTCTTCCACTTCGAACGCAATGTGGTGTATGCCTTCTCCGCGTTTATCTATGAATTTAGCAATCGCGCTTTCCGGATTTGTTGCTTCGAGCAGTTCTACCTTAGTTTCGCCGCACATAAAAAAGGAGGTTGAAACTCCTTCAGATACTACAGATTCCACTTTATAGTGTTCTTGTCCGAACAGCTTTGAAAAGAGCTCGTTGGAGGAAGCCAAATTTTTTACGGCAATGCCTATGTGTTCAACTTTCATAAGATAGATTATCAGATTTTTCACTTCGTGGAGCTCTCTCGCCTTTGGCGACGAGATCGGTTCAGAAGTTAGATTTTTAAATTTTCATTTCCTGGAGCTTGGCATAGTCAAGTATACATTGCTCATTTTGTTTGGTTCTTTTTTGGCCCCATAATGAACTAAGTGCATAAGGGTTTATGACTGCAGAAAGGTGGCGATTTCGAAACGATGCACGTGAACCAAGCAGATGCCTTGATAGAAGCACAAAGCTTCTTCTAAGCGCTGAACCGCCAATTTTTTTGAAGCTGCTGTTGAACTAATCCCTCAGTAGCAGTTCCTGACTTTTTCATATCTTTACAAAGATATACTTTTTAGTAAAAAAGTCAAAAACAGATTTGTGGGTAGGAGAGTTAATCCGATAATTATCGGATTTAAAATTAGTCTCGTCTTCTGGACGAGATGAAAATTTGAAGATAATTCTGCTCGAGATTAGTAATTTTACTTTTCATCGGTTTTATTTTTGTTCCTAATTGTGTAGTTCTAAACTTGCCCATAAAGTTTTGCAGCTAAAAGCAGTTTTTTGCCAAGTTACACATTTGAGCGTAAACAGGCCAAAAATTGCAAGAGGTGCTGTTTTTGGGTTGGCCGTAACACACAGTTTTTCTTTCGGTGTCCGCCGTTATTGTACAGAAGTAGAGGATGATAGACGAATTAGTTAAAGTTTTTTTTTATCAAATTATTGTTTAGATTTGTGTTATCAATATGATATAATTTAAATATTACACAATGAAGAAAATTATTCTATCGCTATCAATTATCGCGGCAGGTTTTTTTAGTGAGATTAAGTCACAAACAATTCCCACTTATCCTAGTGTGGATGATGCTTTGGCGAAAGCTAAAAGTTCTGATTTTTTGAGAGGGCTTTTGAAATTAGATTATAATGCTGATGTTACAAAATGCACATTCTCCAAGATTTACTATAGTAATACCGAAGAGAAAGAAGTAGATGCTTATTTTGGAAAATACACTAGCGACAGATGCGCTGAACTTTTTCCAATTTCAATGCCCTATGATAGATGTATAACCTATATAACTGTTACAACATCAAAAGATGCTAATGGCACTGTTTATCAAGTGCCAGTTGGCGTGAAGTATTCTCGTTTAAAAAATGATGTGTTAACCAACCAATGGGAATATTATAATGTGGAGTTGGGAAGTCCAAGAGTTATTGGTGGAGTTGGCAATGACAGTAAAGCAAAAATTGCATTGTTGGTGGGAGGTATAAAAAAATTTCCACTTAAGAATGGTCAGCTTTACGGAGGTGAGGATGAAACGGGATTTAATGGAAGCGTAGAAGCCTTAAAGCATTTTTCACGAATTGATTCTATTTACTGTAAAGGTGAAAAAATAGATAATGCCAAAGAACAGACTTGGTTTTTTGAAATTAAAGGTCAGGAATATAATTCTAACACTGGAGATATTATTGATGACGCAACATTAACCGATAATTATATTGTAAACGTTGCATTACAGGTGAAATTAGAAAATGCTAAATGGAATATTGTTGATTTAATGATTAGAGATAATCATGAAAATGATAGATCTAACGTTAAATACAGCGGGCCATTATTGGCATGTTTTGGGCAAGTAAACTTTGATAAAATTTATAAAAATACTGCATTCTATCAGTTTGCTCCAGATACAAAAGAGGCATTGAAATTAAAGGCAATGCAATTGCAAAAGGCAATTGAAAAATTGAGCTACAATCAAGAAACAGATATAAAATTATTAATGCAGTTTTTTGATCCCGAAAATAATCCCGAAAAAATGGCTTTGGATTTATTTGATATTTTGAAAGAAGCTAAAGATAAGCAGTGTACAATACACGAAATTAATGTATCCGAAAGTTATTATGGCAAGCCGGGCTCTGGAGCAACAGAAAATTTTATCAAAATTAATGCTGAATTTAAAAGAGAGTCGTGTTTAACAAAACCTGAATTAAAAGAGCAATATAAAGCTGCTGGAATGAATGCCAAGTTAATGAAGCAAACTGGTGGCGACTTATATTCAAGGGCATTGTTTCAAAATAATAG
>CAINVS010000153.1 GCA_903854205.1 uncultured Bacteroidota bacterium
ATGATATGAATTGCTCAGTAAAATAAGAAAAAAATGCGCCCTGCTCAAAATTTTTTAAAATGTAAATAAGAAATTATCTAAATATATTTTAGTGTTATACTACCACATCAATTTTTCTTTGTTTATAAAGGAGGAGATACCTTTTTTACAAGCTTCTGTTGTTCTGGCCAATGCATTCATTTCTGCTGCATATATAAGTGCCTGATCTAAAGATAAGTTTTGCACTTCAGCGATCATGGTTTTGGTCATCTTCAAGGCCTCTGCCGAACATTCAACACATAATTGCTGCATAAAGTTGCTTACCTCTGACTGAATTTTATCTGCAGCTGAAACCTTTGTTATAAGTCCGTAATTCAGAGCCTCCTGCGCAGAAATAAGCCTAGCGCTCAACAATAAATCTTTTGCCCGGCCCTCTCCTATTTTACGCAGCAGAAATACCATAACAATAGCCGGAATAAAACCAATTTTAACTTCAGAATAGCCAAACATAGCCTCAGGGACTGCAAAGGAGAAGTCACAAAGCATCGCCAATCCGCAACCGCCGGCAATTGCATGTCCTTCTATCTGAGCAACTATAATTTTAGGATGCTGATAAATATATTTAAACAACTGCGCCAAAGCAGAAGAATCGGCAATATTCTGTTCATGGGTGTAAGTCTGCATCTGCTGCAGATAACCTAAATCGGCACCGGCACTAAAGACCTGCCCGTTTGCCTTAATTAGAATGACTTTTACGGCATCATCTTTTTCTGCCATTTCCAAAGCCAGTTTCAATTCGCTAACCAGGCCGATATTGAATGCGTTTCTTTTATCGGGACGATTGAGTGCAATTGTGGCTATGCGCTCCGCAACGCCATATTCTATGAATTCCATAATATCAATCTAAAATTATCAATAAAAATACTATCTTCTTGGGTTGGGCGGTGTAAAATCGTGCATAATACTCCCGTCTCTCGGACCTTTTTCAATACTTTCCTTTACCCACAGAATAATCTCCAACATACCGCCGATAAAGGTCTGAAGGGTATATGGCGTAACCGGGTAATTGTAAAACTCGCTTGATTCGGGTGCCTTGTGCTGAACTATAGTACTCAAAGTGGCATAAATAATATAGGTTAGAAATGAAATGTGCATAGGTGCCAATTTACGCACTTTAATCAATTCAATCAAATCTTTGGTACGACTCTGGCCATCAAGTCCGTACAAAAGTGGATCAACTTTCAATACCTCTCGGCAAAAAACATTTAAAATGGCTTCTTCCAATCGACGGACAAAGGCCAATCTTTCCAAAATCACTTCCCTTTTCGGAGATGGCCTTGCTGATAGCAAACTGAGCAAAAAGGCGATATCCTCAGCATCGAGATATTTTTCGGCAAATTCAAAAATCTCAGGATGCAATAGTTTTACCTTTGTATCTTCCAGTTCAGCTACTTCATCGTGCAGATAATCGAACATTTCTTCCATTACGGCGTCATCTACAGCTGTTTTTTTCTTATCGAATAGACGGGCACGGTTGCGAAGACTTGCTTCCAATTGAACGTACCAGGCAGTATGCACGCAGAAAGGGACGACACGCTGATGTACCAATTCCAATTCTTTCAATTTCATAATGGCCTCATGTACAAAGTTTTCTGCTTCTGTACCTTTGGGCTGATCGGGTGACATAGGCGCTTTGCCATCCAAAATCACAGCCTGATATTTGGGATTACTCATCAGTTCTTCAAAACCTTCTTTGAAATTGGTTTTGCAGGTAATCAGCACCTGATATCTTCGGGCCCGGTTTGCCAATGAAGATGCCAACTCTTCGTCATCATCAATCAGCAATACCTGTATAGGTTTTTTTCTTTGTTTTATCATTTTCTGTTTTCAACTGTTTTTCTGTGAGGCAGCACTATTTCAAACTGCACTTTAAAAGGGTCATGCTTATCAGTTTTCTCTCGGTACATCAGTGTGCCGTCATGATTTTCAATAATCTGACTGATGAGATATCCACCAATTCCGGAATGACCGGTATCCCCTGCGTATTGTCCGTAGCTTATAAAATCCTGAAAAGAAAAATTTTTGGGAAAGGGTCTGCCATCGTTTTTATATTCAATAATTACTTCTCTTTTATCCGGCGAAAGCCCGACCCTGAAACAAATCAGGTATTTTTTATTTTCAACAAAACCGTGAACCTTAGCATTTTCAATTAAATTTCCGAATGCCGTTGTCATCTGAGCCTTATCCAACATCGTCGAAATTGTCAATTCTTTTCCGCTTTCATCCTGAACAACTTCTATTTGTAAACTAAAACGTTTATCGGAAGCATAGAGTTGAGCCAATTCGCCCAAAAAGCTTTTGATTTCGACATATTGCAGTTTCATCCGCTCTTTTTCAGCTCTGATAATATGTCCGGTAGCATCAATGGAATTGATACTGTGTATCAGCATTGACTCTATTCTTTGCAGAACCTGCCCAAGATTATCGGCTCCTGAATCGTTCAGCATTTCATCTTCAAAAACTGGAAAAATCGGCTCTTTCATATCAATTTGCTCAGCATAATCAGCTTTGTCACGCAGATAATCTCTCAGATTTTTAAACTCGTTCAGTATTGCAGGCAGCCTGTTTCCTAATTCATGCTGCAGCGAAGATATAATTTTACTCTGTTTTGTTTGCGCTTCCTGTTTATCTAAATTTAAACGATGCCGTAAATTTTCTACTTTTTGTTCCTCTTCCTGCAGCAATAAGAGTTTGGTATCCTTTATCATTTTCTCCTGCGTACTCATTGCAGGCAATACTATTTGAAGCTGTGCAAATACCCCTTCGGACATTGCATTGGATTCATGATCACTTTTAAACATATTCAGCTGCTGTTCAAAAAGCGGCGTATGCAACTGAAGTACAAGGTATTCCACAAAGACAACAGATTCATTAATTCCAAAGACCATAAGTTGTCTGCTCATCAAAATTGGGCTGCCCCTATATTCGAAAAAACTGACGCGGATGCGGTTCCCTGATCTGTTGAGAATAAGTACAGATTCCCTAACGAGTCTGCCTTCTGCTTCTTCCTGCTGATTAAATGTCCTAAGTTTCCTAATCTGCAACTGATGATCGGCAAAACTAAGTGCTACATCTTCTTTTGCAACAAATGGCAGTGAAAGCAAGGTATGGTCTGATTTATCTACCCAAACTGCAGGAGATGCAGCTTTAAAAATGGAGGAAAGCTGCAAAAGACTGCCCTGAGAAGAAAGACGTTCCAACTCTCTGATAAAAGGAGCCGCATAGCGTTTTGCATTCAGATTGCAGTTATTAGCAATCACTTTTTCAGTATCTATTACTGCTACATGCTGTGTAAGATAGCCATCACATTCATTATTATAAGATTTAAAAATTTCTACAATGCAATCCACATGTTCCTCTGAAAGGCTATTATACATTTTGGACTTGCTGTTGACCTCCAAACTGGAGGCATTGACAAAAAGCACATTCGATTTTCTTTCTGCCGATTTATTTTTATTGACAATCAAAATGGCCACAGGTACTGCTGTTGTGTATAAAATTCCTCCGGGAAGTGTAACAACGGCTTCTACCCAATCTCTGCGAAGTAGAAATTCCCTTAATTTTCGGTCTTCTCGGTCTTTAAATAAGGCGGTGATTGGCAGAATCACCAACATTCTTCCCTCTGCTTTCAGTTTATAAAGCATCAGTTGAATGTAGAGATTATTACAATCTGTCTCTGTGGAGTGGGTAACTTCAAATGGAATTGAAATATAGGGTCTGTTTTTAATCATTCTGGTTTCCAATGTCAATCCAAACTGAAAATGACCTAAAGCAATATCAGCGGTTTCAGCATCGGAATTAGCAGAAAGCAATGCATTTTCACAACTCAATTCGGCATCATAAATACCGTTCATGATAAGGTTCATCTTACAAAGTGCCCAGGCATTCAAATCTTTTTCCATTGCCACAAAACGCAAAGCTTTGCATTGCTGATAAAGTTCAACCAAACTGCTGCCCTGTCCTACAACCGGATCAAAAACTGTTTCTCCTGCTTTTGGACAAGCTAGTCTTGACAATAATTCATATAGAAAATCCGGCCCTGAGAGGTATCCGTGATGATTACCGGCTCTTGCTGCAGCTGAATTCAATGCTTTATTGAAAAAGGTGCCGAAGGCGGCAACCGGAAAATGCTGTGTTGAAAAATCATACTCATCCAACATCCAAAACACTCTGCCCAAGTGCTGCAAATCATCTTCCCTTTCCAGCGCAACAACAAGGGGGGCAAAAATATTTTCTAACTGAGGGTTCTGCCTTGCTATATTGATGAGGGCATAACGCATATCGCCAAAAGCCTTACTGCGGTCTTGTAGGAGTCGGCTATTCAGCTCTTTCATCACTTTTTGATCTTCCGGATCGATCTGTATAAAATCGATAGCATTTTCTTCTACCAGACTTAAAATGCGTTTATAAAATATGAGCGTCAGCAGTACATGTGCAGAATTCGTGGAGTCCCAAGCACCCCTTAAAGTATCAAGTATTGAGAAAAAAATATTTTCCAATCTATTTTCAATATCTATTGGGTCATTTGGCAAAAGCCCGCCCGAGATACTTTCTGTATTAATATCAATTTCTTCCATAGTATAGATTAAGAGATTTGAGACTAAGACTGCTCCTAGTGAGCTTACCCCTTTCATTGGTCAGCAAATTACAGAATTTAAGGTTGTCAATCTTTATTTTTCTGCTTAAATCTTCCATCTTCTTTTATTTGATTGCACTACTCTTCATTAAGTAAAAGATGAACTAAAGATCCAAAAATTCAGGCTAGTGTAAAACATCATTTATTGTGTAAAGACCCGTGTGGAATTGCAACAAAAAAGTAGACAAAAAAATAAGTAAAAATTAGATACCTTACTTTTAATAAATATTGTTTAAAATTTTTTATACTTTTACTTCAGCGA
>CAINVS010000154.1 GCA_903854205.1 uncultured Bacteroidota bacterium
ATTCAATAAAAAAGCAAAAAATCTCAGGCTGAAGGACAGTCTGGCCGATTCTGGTTTTGGGGGTTATATGATCGAACGACCGTACGACCCAACACTCCCCCAAAAATGCATTGGTTCCGACTTGATTTTTTGTTACTTTTGGATCAAGCCAAAAGTAAAAAAGAGCCCGCGGCAGCGTTATGCGATTTGAACTTGTTTCAACCCTTCATTGGCATTATTAGCTATTATTGGCTTAGTTGGTTAACTTAGAAAATTCAATGAAATAATTTTAAATAACCAAGTCAAAACAGATACATTTAACGAATTTTTGACTTGAAGCCTTTGCTCAGGGCACTGGTTTTACACTGTTTCCCAAAATAATAATAGCTTTAGCTAATATTGCCTATAATTTCACCAAATATCTTTTTTGAGTGAATTTTATATTTATACTTTAAAAATGAAAAAATTCAAACTCAACTCTTCCTTTTCCCCAATGGGTGATCAGCCAAAGGCCATTGAAGAACTTTGCGAAGGACTTTACCGAGGCGATAAATTCCAATGTCTTCTGGGTGTTACAGGTTCCGGAAAGACCTTCACTATGGCCAATGTGATTGAAAGAACACAGCGGCCTACTTTGATTCTGACACATAACAAAACACTGACGGCTCAGCTTTATGGGGAATTCAAACAGTTTTTTCCGGAAAATTCAGTAGAGTATTTTGTTTCCTATTATGACTATTATCAGCCTGAGGCCTATGTAGTTTCAACTGATACTTTTATTGAAAAAGACCTTGCCATCAATGATGAAATAGACAAATTGCGCCTGCGTGCAACCTCTCAGCTGCTTTCCGGAAAAAGAGATATTATTGTCGTTGCCTCAGTTTCCTGTATTTATGGTATGGGCAATCCGGAAGACTATAAAAATGGCGTGGTTCAACTGAAAGTCGGACAAATCATCAGTCGCAATTCCCTGCTTTATAAACTGGTGGATGCCTTGTATTCCAGAACAGAAACACTGATGGAAAGAGGTAATTTCCGTGTTAAAGGAGATACTGTCGATATCTGTCTGCCCTATACCGATCACAGTATCCGCATTTGTTTTTTTGGCGATGAGATTGAAGAACTGAGCAGAATAGAAACAGAAAGCGGCAAATCGCTTGAAGCATTGGATGCAGTTTCAATATTTCCGGCGAATTTATACATTGCACCCAAAGAACGTCTGAAAGAAATCATCCGAAATATTGAGGATGAATTGCATGAACATCTCAAATACATGGAGGCTGATGGCAAATACACGGAGGCCAAACGACTGCGGGAACGGGTAGAAATGGACCTGGAGATGATGCGACAGTTGGGCTATTGTTCAGGTGTTGAGAATTATTCCCGCTTTTTTGATGGGCGAAAACTCGGTGCAAGACCTTTCTGTCTTATAGATTATTTCCCTGATGACTTTCTGATGATTATTGATGAAAGCCATGTAACATTGCCTCAGTTCAGAGGTATGTACGGCGGAGACCGTGCCCGTAAAACTACGCTGGTTGAATATGGATTCCGCCTTCCTTCTGCAATGGATAATCGGCCTTTGAACTTTCCCGAGTTTGAAACACTGATGAATCAGGTAATGTTCGTAAGCGCTACTCCTGCTGAATATGAATTGGAAAAAACAGGCGGTGTTGTGGTGGAACAGATCGTCAGGCCTACCGGACTTTTGGACCCGGTAATTTCTGTGCGACCAAGTCTTAATCAGGTAGATGATTTATTGGAAGAGATTGACAATTCGGTAAAAAGAGGTGAAAGGGTCCTGATTACCACTATCACCAAGCGCATGTCTGAAGAATTGGCCAAATTTATGAGTCGACAGGGCGTAAAATGCCGTTATATACATTCTGATATAGATACTTTTGAGCGGGTTGAAATTCTACGTGACCTGCGTTTGGGGGAATTTGATGTATTAATTGGTATTAATCTGCTGCGGGAGGGGCTTGATTTACCCGAAGTTGCTTTGGTAGCTATTTTGGATGCCGACAAGGAGGGTTTTTTGAGAAATGAGCGTTCCCTAACACAAACAGCAGGACGTGCCGCCCGTAATTCCAATGGACGTGTAATTTTGTATGCCGACAGAATTACACCTTCGATGCAAAAAATGATGGATGAGACCAATCGCCGAAGAAGTATTCAGTTGGAATACAATGCTAAAAATGGAATAACTCCAACCACAGTTTTCAAATCGAGAGAAGAAATTATCAGACAAAGTTCTGTATTGGAAATCAAAGGCGGTAAAGTTGTCTATGAAGATGACGATAATAAAATAACTGTGGCCGCCGATCCTGTCGTTCAGTATATGTCGAAAGAACAACTGTTGAAAGCAGTAGAAGAAGCAAAACGTTTGATGAAAAAAGCAGCAAAAGATACTGATTTCATGAGCGCTGCACAATATAGGGATGAAATGTTTGCCCTAAAAAATTTATTAAAAGATAAATTTGGTGTGGAAGATTAAACTATCTTTCAAAACTTCTGTTATTCTTGGTGTAGGTTTTAATAGCAATAGAATGAATATCTGTGCAAACAGAAAACTTTTAATCATGGGTTTTAGGGTTTAGTTTTTTGCCCGATATCTATCAGATATCGGGCTTTTTTTGGCACATTTTTCGCTATAACTGATTGTTGCATTGAAGAACATTAAAAAAATGGTACATAATAATAAGGAAAATATAATATTATCTGTACTTTTGCACTGAAATAAACTGTGTAACAGTTATCTTTTCAACACTATACAAAATGATTCGAATTCTGCTCATTATAAACTATTCAAAAAAATCAACTATGAAAAAGTTAGTATTAGGTGCTTTGGCCATGTTTATCATTGGTTCTGCATTAGTAAGCTGCAAAGGCGGTAAATCTGACGAACAAATTGCTAAAGAAGCTAAAGACCAGTTTGAAAAAGACAAAGAAGTTTTGACACAACAGGCTGATGCTGAATGTCAAAAAGTTATTGAAACCAAATATGATTCTATTAAAACGGTAAAAGCTGAAGAAGCCAAAGCTGAGGAAGAAGCTAAAACTAAGAAAAAAGGCAAATAATTAGTTATTTGCGTACCACAACAAAATTCAAATTTGTTGCATTTAAGAATTCAAAGAAATAATTAATAAATTTAAAAATCTATCACCATGAAAAAGAATCTTTTATTTATCGGAGCTTTCTTTTTTGCTGTTGCTTCTGCAGCTGTCTTTACTGCATTTGCAGAGCCTACAGAACAGGAAAAAATGGACAAAGCTTATAATGAACTCAAAAATCAGTTTTTAAAAGATCAAATGGCTACCTGCTTGCAAACTGCAGAAGCTAAAGCAGTAGAAAAATATGACCAGGAAGCTGCTGAAGCTGCTGAAGGTAAAAAAACAACTACTACTACCGGCAAAACAACTACTAAACCAACAACTGGTGGCGGCGGTACTCAGAATACAACTACAACAACGACAACTACTACAACTACCGGTAAAACAGATCCAAAAACTGACGGCAAATTGGGTGGTAACACTACAGATGCTAAAACTACCGGCAAATTGGGCGGTAGCACTACAGATGCTAAAACTGAAGGCAAATTAGGTACTAAACAAGAAGAAGCTAAAAGCAAAGGCAAACTTGGTGGTAAATAATATCCGTTGAATTTTCAAAAAATATTTGAGAGGGCAATCCATTAGTTGGATTGCCCTTTTTATACGTATGGGAGAAATTATTAAAAAATTAGAGGAAATTCAGGACGCAAGAAAAAGCCTATGTAAGTTCTTTTCTTAGGAATTACAATGTTGAGTGTATTTGTTTGTATTTTTTGGCAAAAGAAAAGGAGCCGTCAATTTCTTGAGGACTCCTATTCTGTATTTTGATAAACCGAAGCTCTTATTTTTGACTAACAACCAGTCTTTGTGTTCGCAACCTGATTATTTGCAGTGATTTCTACAGTATATTCGCCTTTTTACAATACCGCAGTCGTATATTTTTTCATATCCTTATCCAGCTTACCTGCACCCGGTAAAAGCATTTCCAAATGCGCCCAAAAGGCCTTGGAGTGATTTTTTTCCTTTACATGAGCCAATTCATGGCAGATAACATAGTCGATAAGCTCGTCTGGGAGCGTCATTAGGTACACCGACAGGCTAATATCATCATTGTGGGAACAGCTGCCCCATCTCGATTTTGTAGTTCTGATGCTGACTTTGCCGATTTTAATTCCTTTTAGGGAGGAAAGTTCACGGGTGCGTTTTACCAAATAATATTTAGCTTCCCGCTTGAGCTGCTCTTCAATCTGTGTTTTGATCAGCTCTTGCCACTCTGCCCTTTCAATGTTGGATCCTATTGGAATATAAATGCCCAAAAAATCCTTTTCCTGTTTCAGAAATGGTTTTTCTTTTTCGGTTTCCAATACTTTTACAACAGTTAGTTTTGTTTTAAACTCAGTTCCAATGCCGTATTCAGCCGGTACATCGCCATGTTTTTCCTTGGCCTGCTCCAATTTGTCATCTATCCATTTCTTGTTTTTCTGTACAAAAGTCTCTGCCTGTGTCTTTGTAACACCATTAGGAACAGTGACAATAACCTCACCGCGCCCCTTAACGGTGATGCGTATGTATTTGGCGCGCGGAGAAGTTTTGTAAGTAATGTTCATTAATTCTTTTTTTTATGGGAATCATTATCCCAATATTCTACCATTATTTTTCTGCTTTTTTTATCAAAAATGTAGACAAAATCATATTCCGGATCAAAACAATCTGAAGTGCAAAAATGATAAACTACATGGAAAAAAGCCTTGTATTCCTGTTCATTTTCAACTTCTTTTTTCAGACTCAATTCAGCATAAAGATGCACATAAGTTTGAATAACATCAGCATGCATCAGTATTAAACCAATGTCCAAATAACTGAATCCTTCTTCCAATAACGCTTCTTTGACAATTCCCACAGTTTGTCTTCCTTCAAAAGTGAAAGTCAAATTGAGGGTTTTCAAATACTCAAAATACTTTTAATTGGCAGTATAAAAGTATGCGCCAAAATCATCAGGCTTTATTTTGAAATAAAATAGCGGCAAAGCATTTTGGCTTTCTTTACCATTAAGCATTTTATAGCCTTTTTTTAGATAAAGTGGCTTAATATCGGCCTTTGAAATGCTGTCGGATTTACAATAATAAGCCTGCATCATATCGCAGCAGGGAGCGTCGAAGAGGTCCGGACTGCCTGCACGGGTACCTGTCCTATATGGATTTGATACAGTAACAGCTATGTAGGTTTCGGGACTTCTTTTACAGGCAATTATTACTACAATTACAAAAAGTAAATAAATATGCTTTTTCATATTGGATATTTATTTAACCCCATTAATACATAGGATCATACATGTACGCTTCTATGGTTTTGCTCAAATCTGCAGGGCGTGGTGCCTGTGCAATGCCCATTTCGTAAGCTTTTTCAGCTACTTCTATCGCAATATCTTTAGAAAGTGAGCGTATCTCGTTGATTGGCGGATAGAGCCCGCCGACTTCCAAATCATGTTCTTCCACCAAATTTGCCAAACAATGTGCTGCAGTGAGGAAGAGATCATCAGGTACCCATTTTGCCTCTGAAATAACTAACCCGAGTCCAAGTCCAGGGAAAATATAGGCATTGTTGCCCTGACGTGGAACAAATTTTTTGCCATCCATTTCAAAAGGAGGAAATGGACTGCCACTGGCAAAAATAGCACTGCCCTTGCTCCAGGTATAGGCCTGTTCGGCAGTACACTCAGCTTTCGAAGTTGGATTTGAAAGTGCAAAAATGACCGGGCGTTCGTTTACCTCACACATTGCTTCAATTACTGCCTGTGAGAAAGTTCCGGGAGCACCGGTTGCCCCTATTAAAATATCAGGACGCAATGTTTTTATAGCCGAAATAAAATCGCTTTCGGGATGTTCATGAGCATAGGGCAAGTTGTGCTCAGCCAATCCGGTTCGACTTTTTACCACCAATCCGCCCAGATCAACGAACCATAGGCGTTTTCGGGCTTCTTCTTCGCTCAAACCAACCTCCATAAAAGCTGAAACCATAAGGTCTGCAATTCCGGTAGAAGCAGATCCTGCACCGAGGAATAAAATTTTCAGGTCGGTGAATGATTTTTTTGTAATTCGGCAGGAAGAATATACGCCTGAGAGGATAACTGCGGCAGTACCCTGAATATCGTCATTGAAACAAAGAAAACGGTTTCTGTAGCGTTTCAGCAGTTCAAATGCATTGGGCGTAAGAAAATCTTCAAACTGTATGAGGACACCCGGATGCTTTTCCTGCATTGCCTCCATAAACTCATCTACTAATTCAAAATAACTTGTCCCATCCACACGTTTTTGCGGAAAACCCAGATAAAGAATGTCATTCAAAAGTTCTTCATTGTTGGTTCCTGTGTCTAAGGCAACCGGCATGCAGTGATCAGGATTGATACCTGCACAGGCAGTATACAATGCCAATTTCCCAACGGAAATACCCATACCGTTTGCACCCAGGTCGCCAAGCCCCAAAATGCGTTGTCCATCGGTAACCACTACCACTTTCACTTCATCCTCTGGCCAATTATCCAAAATTTCGGCAATTTGACCTTTATCATCCGGAGTGATGTAAAAGCCTTTCGGATAATTAAAAATATTGGAAAACTCTTTGCAGGCTTCACCAACAGTTGGCGTGTAAATGATCGGCATAAGTTCTTCCACATGATCTATTACAGTGCGATAGAACAGTTTTTCATTGGTCTCCTGCAGGCTGGAGAGCAGCATATATTTTTCTAAATTTTCATTCCTGCGTCGCAGATTGACCATCACCCTGGCCACCTGTTCGCTGATATGGGAATAGGTATAAGGAAGCAGTCCTCTGATGCCTAAATTTTTTCGTTCTTCTTTATTAAAACCGAGCGATTTATTTAGGGTTCGGTCCAATAAGATATCAAAACCTTTTTTTTCGGGTTTAGGGTGTTTCATATTTTTATTATTGAGAAGTTTATGGAAGTTAAAGCTAAGAAATTTTTGGAATACCAACAAAAAAAAAGCCGCACAAAGCGGCTCTTAGATATTATAAGATAAAAGATAAAATAAAAAGAAGGAAAGCGAAATACAACTTTTATAAACTATGTCTTTCTATGTTTTTTCTTAGCAGCAGGAAAGAGGATGTTATTAAGAATAAGCCTGTAACCGGGAGAATTTGGATGCAGGTTCAGGTCAGTAGGCGGATCCTGTACAAAGTGACGATAATCTTCTGGGTCGTGACCGCCATAATAGGTAAAAAATCCCTTTTGGAAAGTACCGTGTATGTAACGGGCTTCACTGGCTGCTTTGTTTTCACCCAAGACTAAAACATTCGATTTGATCTGATCCTTGCGGAAAGCAGTTGACTGTCCCATGAAACCCTTTACGGTTCGGGTATGGCACTGTGTGAGCATGGTAGGAACAGGATCCCATTTTGCGGAAAAATCAAAAAGGCTGAAATAGTCCTGATCATCGCGCACATTGCGCACCGGATTGGTTACCGGAGAAGCGTCGATAGTAGAAAACTCGTATTTGTAGGGGTCGGCAACCAACTGAAAATCTTTAAATGCCAGTGTTTTGCTGAAGTTCAGTTTACTCTGTGCATTGGGATCGGCCGGATCTCCATCGTACATATAATCGCAAATGTCGATTCCTTCTGCTGCGAGTGCAATATCATAACTGTCGGTAGCAGAGCACATGGCAAACATAAATCCGCCACCGGCAACATATTCCTGAATGCGTTTTGCCACAGCAAGTTTCAGTTGCGAAACTTTCGCATAACCATGTTTGGCGGCAATATTCTCCATCGTTTTGACATGATCGCGATACCATTGCTGATTGCTGTAGCTGGAGTAGAAACGTCCGTACTGTCCGGTAAAATCTTCGTGGTGAAGGTGCAGCCAGTCATAGTCAGGTAATTTCATATCCAAAACCTCATCGTCATAGACGAGGTCATAAGGAATTTCTGCATAGGTCAGCACCAAAGTTACAGCATCGTCCCAAGGCTGAATTTCTTCACCGCGCTCATTTTTTGTGGGGCTGTAAACGGCAATTTTGGGGGCTACCTCCAACTTCATCGCCTCCATATTTACCTCCGGATTGGCAATTTCGCTCAGGATTTTCTGAAATTTTGCATCAGGAACCAATTCAAAACTTACGCCACGGGTGATGCATTCTCTTTTGAACACATCGCTGTAAGTAAAGGCAAAACTTCCGCCTCTATAATTTAACAACCACCAAGCTTCACTTTTTAGCTCCAACACTTTGTAAGTGATGCCATAAGCCTTCATATGGTTGGTCTGCATTTCGTCCATTGGCAGCAGG
>CAINVS010000155.1 GCA_903854205.1 uncultured Bacteroidota bacterium
AAATCCAATCCGAAATACGATGAAGCCTATTTATACAGAGGGATATCTAATTATTATCTCGATAATATTTGGAATGCCAAGTCTGATTTGAACAAATCCAACGATTGCAAGGCTTCCTACTATCTTGGTCTGATTAGCCTTTTTAATGATAAGGACACAGCATCAGCAACTACTTATTTTACAACAGCATCTGTACTATATGGAAAAGACACTTATACATTGGCAAGGGCCTCTTATTTTCTGGGCAAATTACAATATGGACTTATGCAGTCGGTTTCATACAAAAGCGACAAATATTTTGAGCACAGGGATGAGGCCATGAATAATTTCAACCGTTCAATTAAAGCTGAAAAATATTATGAATGGGGTTTTTTGGGAAAGGGAATGATTCATTACAGCGACGGATATTATGACAGCGCGTACAATGATGTCAGTATGGCTATCATTTTAAACAACAAATTATCATGGGCCTATTATTTCAGAGCGCTTTGTGAGAAAAAATTAAATGGCAACCAGCAAGCCATTTGCGATGATTATAAAAAGGCGATAAAGTATCAGGAGGAGGAAGGGGAAAAGATTATTGATAGTGTGGGGTTAGGGGAGGGGTGTAGGTGATTGTTATTATATTGTATTTGCTCCCAAAGGATTTAGAAATGAATACTGTAAACAGATTAACAGAGTTAGACCTAAACTAACTGGAGATTTTGAAGAAGAGTAGGATTTTGAAAAAGGCGTAAAAATTAATATTCTATTTAATTAAAGATGTTAATAAAATACTATATTTTCGTCTTGATTTACGAGACATATGAAAAATATTTTTCGTTGTTTTCAGACTTCCTTTTTTCCAAATTTAAACTTTCATAATGTTAAACAAAGGTTTTTAAAAATATGAAAAAAACACTCTTTACTTTATTTTCAATTTTTTTAGCAATTATCTCAAACGCTCAGGCTAAGAAACCAACATTGATGATACTACCCAGCGATAATTGGTGTGTACAACGCTATTTTATATCAGAGTTTGATAATCAAGGGACCAAAATGAAAGTGCCTAATTACAAACAAGCATTTCAGGAAGATGCTGAAATTGGACAAGTGATTTCTAAAATTGGTTCGTTGATGATTGACAGAGGTTTCCCTCTAAAAGATGCAGAACAGGAGATTAAAAATTTAGAACAACAATCTGCTGAAGACAATATGACTTCAAGTGTTGCATCTGGGTCTTCGTTGTCAGAAAGTCCACTTGATAAATTAAAGAAAAGAGCAAAAGCAGATATCATCATCCAAATTTGGTGGTCATTAAATAAAACCGCTGCGGGAAAATCTGTCAATTTTACTTTAGAAGCTTTTGATGCATATACAAGTAAGCGTATTGCTGCATCAACAGGAACGGGCGCTGTTTCTGCAACTGAAGTTATTCCTGTAATGCTTCAACAAGCTGTAAATGCTAATATAGATCCATTTGTTACACAGTTACAAAGCCATTTTACAGATATGACTGAAAATGGCAGAGAAATAACTGTAAGAATAAAAAAATGGCAAAACTGGCCGGATAATTTAGAAAAAGAATTTGACGGAAAAGAACTAACAGACATTATCACAGAGTGGATGCAAAAAAATACTGTGAAGGGTAGACATAATGTTAGTGATGCAACTGAAAATATGATGACAATTGAACAAGTAAGAATTCCGATTGCAGATGCAAACGGAAAATCAATTGATGCAAGACTGTTTTTAAAAGATTTACAAAAATTCCTCAGAGCCGCTCCTTATAATATTGAAAGTAAATTAATGATTAGAGGTTTGGGGGAAGCGATTTTGGTTTTAGGTGAAAAGTAAAAAATTGATAAAATGAAAAAAAACACTACTTTTTTAATTATTTTTTTATACTGTGGAATACAGCTTTTTGCTCAGAAGAGCAATGATTTAGGCAGGATTGTATTAAATCCTATTGTATTAAATTCATCTTCAAAAATTCCCGAGGAAGCTGTCTCGTATTTAGAAACAAAGCTTACTCAAATAGCTGCAGATAACGGTATTGGAGGTATAAGCATAAATCCCAGATTTGTAATTGCTGCCAAATTGAATCTTTCTTCTAAGGATATAGTAGCAGGCCCTCCTCAGATGTTTGCATTAAATATTGACATGAATATTTTTATCGGAGATGCCATTGAGAACAAGGTTTTTTCCAGCACTGTTTTTACAATAAGGGGTGTGGGTACCAATGAGAATAAGGCATACATAGATGCCATTAAAAAAATTAATGTCAAGAGCCCACAATTAATAAAGATCATTGAAGCAGGTAAGAATAAAATAATTGAATATTATAATAGTCAGTGCAATGTCATTATTACCAAAGTTAATGGATTAAAGGGTATGGGAAAATATGATGAGGCAATATATGAATTAATGCAGATGCCCGATGTTTCTAAATCTTGTTATGATAATTGTATGACGCAGGCAGAACTTATTTATAAATTAAAAATTGATAAAGATTGTAAACTACTTTTAAATACCGCTAAGTTAAAATGGACTGCTTCAAAAAGTACCGAAGGAGCAAAAGAAGCAATGGAATATCTCAAACAAATAGACCAGTCGTCAGCATGTATAAAAGAAGTAGAAACTCTGATTAAAGAAATCTCACAAAAATTAAATGCAGATGAAAAAAGAGATTGGGATTTAAAAATGAAGATATACAGTGATGCTGTTGACTTGGAAAAAAGAAACATTGAAGCTGCAAAAGAAATCGCAGTTTCTTATTACAAGAATCAGCCTAAAACAATTATTTACAACACGCTTATTTGGTGAAATTTTTAACTTAATAACCTGAGATAATATAAAAATCGTTTATGATGATTAATTTTGTCGATTATTTTAAAAAAAACAAAAAAGAACTACAAAAAAATAAGCTTGTTATCATATTAGGTTCTGGATTTCATAAACAAGCGTTTAAATGCGATGAAAATGTTTTGAATTCTTGGTCTTATTTATTAAAAAAATTAGGCTCAAAACAAAAGCTTCAAAGTTCATTAGTTGAATTTGAACAAATAGTTTACAACACAACCTTTGTTAATTCTGAAAAAGTTGCAAAAGAAAGAGAATTAACTTTATTAAAAACTGCCGCAAATCTTTTAGAAAAAGAGCAATTAAAGAGCTTAAAAAACAAATCAATTAAACATCCTGTTGAGATTTTTAATAAAAATTATGTTAGTGATGTGATTAATTTGAATTTTGATTTAATAGCAGAAACACTCTTGTCTCCTCCTAATCAGAAATTTAAAAAAAGAAAAAAAATAGAATACCTCAATCTTGAGGCTTGTCATACAGTAAATGGTATAAATTTCTGGCATCCACATGGAGATATACTTTCACCTGAACAGATGAGTATGGGATTACGTGATTATGGAAAACATATCCAAAAAATTGAAGAGTCAAGAGTAAAGTTTAAAGAAAAAGAAAGAAAAAAAATATTGCCCACAGATTGGTTTGGAAAATTGATAACGCATCCGATTTTAATTATTGGAGCCGATTTGTCTCAAAACGAATGGGATATTTGGTATGCTCTAATAAGTAGACAGCGAAATTTCGCAAGATACAAGCAATTTGAAAGTCCAATTTTTAAGATGAAAGGCAATTGTATCAAATCTGATTCAGATATTTTATTTCATGGAATATCAAATAGGATGTTGTCTTACGAAGAAGAGTGGAAGATTCTAATTGAATTATTTTCTAAATAATATTCAAATGAAGATTTATATTTCATTAATAATGATTTTTTCCTTTATTTTTTCGGCATCTGCTCAATCCTTCAATTCCGAAAAAACATCGGCAATTAATTTTGTAAAGCGAGTCTATGCATCCTCCCCTTTCGAAGGCGTTAAAAAAATTGAAGGAGAAGAGGCAAATTATTTCGTTGTTGCAGTTGCTTACACGGATATTTCAAAAGATTCAGTGCTAACTATGATTCCCCAAGCTCAAATTAAAGCACAGAATATAGCTGAGCAGGGCTTTGCAGAACCTTGTGTTAAGTTTGAAATAATAGACCACATTGAAATTGGGAATCAATTAAGTTATTTATTTCTATGCACAACACTCGATGAGTTTATTACAAATACTATAAAAAAGAACTTGGTTGATGGTGCTAAAATCATTTCTGCACCTGGCAATAAATACGTTGTTGCAACTATTTCACTCGAAAATGCAAAGTATTCATCTACAGAAATGAGAGACAAAGTTGCTTTTATGAAGGCTAAGCAATTTGTGAATACATTAATTAATGGATCCACTATTACATCTGATCAAATTATTAGGACCGATGAAAGCGACAGCAGAACTGAGGTTACGAATACTGAAGTTGTAAGAGAGCAAGCCATGGGCTTTATACAAGGACTGGAGTTGTTATTTTCAAAAGAAATTACCTCGAATAAAACCACCTATGTTTACTTTGCAAAACTTTAAAAATAAGCATATGAATAAAATAAAAAAAACATTGATATTAATTCTTGCTATCGTTCTTTCAGCATCCAGCATTAAGGCTCAAACGGATAATAAAGATGTTGCCATAACCTCAAGCGGCAGCGGAAAAACATTGGAAGATGCAAAGCAGGCCGCTTTACGCAGTGCCACTGAACAAGCATTTGGTGCTTTTATTTCATCTAAAACTGAGATGTTCAATGATCAAATAGTGGCTGACCAAATGGCATCAGTATCTAGTGGCAACATTAAATCTTTCGAAATTTTAAACCAAGATCAACTACCGGATAGTAGATGGGGCGTAACATTGAAAGCCATTGTTTCAGTAGATAAACTTACCAGCTTTGTACAAGCAAAAGGTATTGCCATTGAAGTAAAAGGTGGCATGTTTGCCTTGAACATCAAACAACAATCATTAAATGAACAGGGCGAAATAAATGCAGTGTCTGAAATGGTAGGTTTATTGCATGAGGCAATGCAAATTTCGTTCGACTATGTTATTAAAAGTAGTGACCCAAAATCATTAGATGCAGAAAACAAAAACTGGGAGATTCCATTGGTAGTAACAGCCACATGCAATAAAAATATTGATTTTTGTGCCAACTATTTTATGAAAACGCTCGCAGCTATTTCTCTATCCCCAACCGAAGTGGAAACATATAAATCGCTAAATAAACAGGTATTTCTAGTAAGTGTCACATATCAAAATAAATCTGTAACGTACAACCTTAGAAAGCAGTCTTCGATTGCGGCTATTCATTCATTAACTTCAAATTGGCAATTTTTTACAAGGCTTTTTGCTGTTCAATCCGGAATGGATGAATTATATGGCAACTGGGAAGGAAACATATATAGTTTTTCTGGTGATCGGAGTTATTATAACGATGATAATGCCGGTACAAGATTTATTCACTTCCCAACTTCTGGGAATGTAGCTGCAACCTTTATTTGGAGTGATAAACGAACGCTTGCTCAAATCGAACAAATGACCGGCTATACAATAAAATCAAGAGGGGTTGTTTCGCAATTCAAATATGGTGGATTTCTTGTTTATGAAGAAAACGGTCATGGTTTGGTTGCCGCAATAACAGATTTAGGAAAAATGGAATGGTATCCCGGCAAACAAGCCTGTGAAAATTTGGTTTCGAATGGTTTTAGTGATTGGCATTTGCCTACAAAATCAGAGTTAAACAAACTTTTTTTGAACCTACATACAAAAAAAATTGGCGATTTTTTGAATAAGGGGGAATACTGGAGTTCTACATACAGCGATTATTATCCATGGTATCAAATTTTTGATTCTGGTATTACACAAGATGATAAATTAGGAAGTAGTTATGAAGCTAATATCAGGGCGGTGAGGACATTTTGATTATATCCACTAACTTCCAAAATCTTTTTAACCATAAAATTATTTTTCACTTGAAAGCCGCTTTAAAATCAATCATTTTTCTTCTTCTTTTTATTTTTTCTCAACAAATCGTTTTCGCTCAAGATGAAGATAAAACAGTTTCTATAATAGTAAGTGGAAGCGGAAAAACACAAGATGATGCAAAGCAATCTGCATTAAGATCGGCAATCGAACAAGCCTTTGGTGCTTTTATCTCTTCTAAAACAGAATTATTAAATGACCAGGTTGTAGCAGATCAAATAACATCTGTTGCCAACGGAAATATACAATCTTTTTCTATTCAGAATGAATCTCAATTGCCAGATGGTAGCTGGGGTGTGACACTAAAAGCATTGGTATCTGTAAATAAACTTACCAGTTTTGTTGAAGCAAAAGGTATTGCAATTGAAATAAATGGCGGGTTGTTTGCTTTAAATATTAAACAACAATTATTAAATGAGCAAGGTGAAATTAAAGCAGTTAGTGAAATGGCGCAATTGCTTCATGAGCCAATGCAAATTTCTTTTGATTATACAATAAAAAGTGGCGACCCGAAGTCGGTAGATAATGAAAGTAAAAATTGGGAAATACCATTGGTTGTTACAGCAACTGCTAATAAAAATATGGATTTTTGTGCAAACTATTGTATTAAAACACTAGGAGCACTAAGCCTTACCTCTCAAGAAGTTGAAAGTTATAAAAATTTAAATAAAACTGTTTTCCCTGTTGTGATTAATTACAATACTATTTCTAAAACTTTTTATTTAAGAAAAGAAAGCAGTATAAATGCATTAAACACGCTTACAAGTCAGTGGAAATTTTATACTCGTTTATTTACAGTGCAATCTGGAATGGATGAATATATTGGCGCTTTTACCAAAACCAGTTACTATGAAACGGACTTCAATGGCAAAAGCCGCATTCATGATTTTAGCAGCAGTCGAAACTATAACAATGATAGCAAAACGATTAACTTTTTAACTACAGGTCAACCAGCTGCTACATTTTCTTGGCAGGATAAACGAACACTTTCACAAATTGAAAAAATGACTGGATATAAAGTAAAACCAACAGGGGTTGTTTCGCAAATTAAGCATGGTGGTTTTGTTGTTTACGAAGAAAATGGGCATGGCTTAGTTGCAGCAATCACAGATTTAGGAGAAATGGATTGGAATTCTGCCAAAAGGGCCTGTGATAAATTGATATTAAATGGTTATAGTGATTGGCACTTACCTACAAAAGAAGAATTATATGCACTCTATATTAAACTCGGAGTTTGCGGTGATGGTTCGGACTATTGGAGTTCAACTGAGTATGATAGTCGCTACGAGGTTGGTCTCTACGCTTGGATACAGGATATCTTCGGTAATGGAAAACAGATGCCTGACAAAAAGATCTACTCAAGAAATGTTCGGGCTGTTCGGGCTT
>CAINVS010000156.1 GCA_903854205.1 uncultured Bacteroidota bacterium
ACCAACACAACTGGAGGCCAAAATAGTGCCTTTGGTGCTGGCGCAAATGTTGCCACGGCAAACCTCTCAAATGCTACTGCCATCGGATTTGGAGCAATTGTGGATATCAGCAACCAAATGCAACTGGGTAATGCTTCATTGACAACAGTGATGAGCAGTGGTAATGTAGTTGTGAGTAACCCTGCTTTATCGGCTATCAATGCTACTGCCACCGCAACCGCTGCTCAGTTGGTATCAGGCTATATCACCAGCACAAGTGCCGCAGCCACCAACATCACCTTGCCTACAGTAGCTAACATCGTTACGCAACTGGGCGGTACTGTCAGTCAAGGAACTTCCTTCGAGTTTACAGTGGATAATTCGGCCGGTCTGAATACAGTGACGCTGTTGGTTAACACAGGCATTACAGTTCCTACTCCAGCAATAACAGGAGGAAATACTATGACTGTTTCAACAGCCAACAAAGTGGGCAGGTTCCGATTGACTTTTACCAGCGCAACTACTGCCGTATTGTTTAGAATTTTTTAACAGATATATAGTTTTAAATAAGCATTATTGTTCTTAAAAAAATAAAAATATGCTCTTTCAAATCAAGAAATTGATGAAAAAGTAGATTAAAAATAAGCCTTTATGAATGGAGCAGTTTTTCTAAATTGCTCCATTTTTATTTTTTTCTAAATTTCCCAAATACGATGCTGAAATTATTTCTAACTCGTTCCATAGCCATCTTATTGCTTAAAAATTTTTGCCCATCGTCAGAATTTATTAAATTTGAGGGATGAACAAAGTAAAATTGGTTTTAGTCTGCTTATTAGTTCTTTTACAGACGCTAAGTTTTGCTCAAAAGCAAACTATAGCTAAGGATTTTATTATTTCGAAAGAATTTTTATCCGTTCAGGACGGCTTGGCATCCAGGGACGTTTTTTGTGTGATTCAAGATAAAAACGGATTTATTTGGTTTGGTACAAAATATGGCTTGAACCGTTATGATGGTACAATTTTCAAATTATTTACCAGTAAAAACGGACTTTCCTCCAATATTATCAGCAACCTACAGCTGCTTGAAAATAATCAAATCATTATTCAATACGGGAATCAATGGGATCCAAATAAATTGGAATCCAGAATGGATTTGATTAATGCATCTACATTTGAGATAAGTGCATTTAAAAACGAAATAATTAAAGACCCCAAATCGAAAAAAATTGAAAGATTTTTGGATGATTACCAAAAAGGACAAAGTTCGAGAATCAAGGAATTGCCTTTGTCGGACTGTGCTGATAAAAATCTTTCCCTGGAGAAAGACGCTACTGTTTATACAAGGGCTGACTTGAGCGCTCAAATAGTAGTAAATGGCTCTGATGGAGTATATTATATTGAAAACAAAAAAGCGATTCGAGTACTGAATACTTCTGATTTTAGTACTTCATTTGACGGCAACATTACTCATTTTTTTAAAGATGCATTAAAAAATATTTGGATTTGTACGCAGCAAGGCGTTTTTAAAATTAGTTTAACAGCAAATTATTTCAAAACCTATTATACAGTTGAACAGCAATCTACTGAGTCTGCCCAACAGAGTAGAGGTATTTTTGTTTCTCAAAACGCCAACAAAGAGACTGTATATGTCAATGCGATAGCTGCGCTCTTTGCCGGAGACCAAACATTTAAATTCGATGATTGGCAATATGCTTTGCTTAGAATCGATAATAAAATCTATAGTGCAGGAATTCAAATGCATGAATTTGATTCCGATAAATTTTCCCTGATAAGGACCTACACCATTTTCCCTGATAAAAGTGAAATTATATTTTCTATTTATCAACAAAATGACAGCATATTGTATTTGGGCGCTATATTTAACATATATGCTTACAATCGTTTTACCCACACAACTAAAGCGTTGCCATATAAAACTACTGATATTCCAGTGCTTAAAAATGTGTATAGGATTTTTAATTCATCAAAAGGGGTTTTGGCGCTTGCCGAAAATGGAATTTTTTTAATTAAAAAAGGCCAAATTGCTGATTATTACGGGCCATTTTCAAAAGATAAAAATAAGTATTTGGCTATTAATTCATTTTTGGATGTACATGAAGACAAAAATAAATGTCTATGGATTGCTACAAATGGAGAAGGGCTATATAAATGGAATTGGAATAAATTAGGAGCAAATACAAAATTAGAACAGTTAACAAATAATGATGGTTTATCCTCTATGGTGCTGTATCGCATCGAAGAGGATAATTCAAATAATCTCTGGATCAGTTCTGATGAAGGCATAGCCCGCCTCAATCCCATTAACAATGAAATAAGGTTATTTAGAGCTGAAGATGGTTTGCCACATCATGAATTCAACAGGATTTCTTCTTTCAAAGCTGAAGATGGAAGGATTTTTTTTGGTGCTTTAAATGGAGTTGTTGGATTTAATCCATTAGATTTTAAGAAAAGCAATGTTACTCATCATGTTCCTTTTCAAGTTATAGGCATTACAAAGTATTCCAAAAATAAAGAACAAGTGCTTGATTGGTTTTCGGGCAATTCGAATAAAAGCATTGTATTTTTACCCTCCGATAAGTTGATTAAAATTGAATATGCACTGTTGGACTATAAAACCAGGAAAAAGAAATATGCTTATCGGATTAGTTCTGTGCAGAAAGACTGGATTTATACCAATGACAACAGTCTAAGTATTGGAAGCCCCCCTTATGGCAATCATACTATCGAAATCATGGCACAGTTGGAAGATGGCACCTGGCTGGAAGACAGCCTTAAAATTCAGATTGCTGTTTTACGCCCTTTTTATCTGCAGATCTGGTTTCTTGTGCTCAGTTTCCTGGTTTTTATCGGAATTGTAGTCAGCGTAATCTGGTTTCGAAGTCAAAGACTGAAAGCCCAAAATGCAAATTTGGAACAAAAGATTATCGAGCGAACCAAAGATTTACAAACAGCATTGGGTGACAAGGACATCCTGCTGAAAGAACTGCATCATCGTGTAAAAAACAACTTACAGATTATTACCGGCTTACTCGAATTGCAGAAAGCACAACTCACTGACAAAAAAGCTATTGAGGCACTGAATGAAGGGCAGATCAGGTTATCCAGTATAGCCTTGATTCACCAAAACTTTTACAGTGGCGACAAGCTGGAATCGGTTTCATTCAATAGCTTTTTAAATGATTTGGTTAGTACGGTAAAAAGAATGTTCGGCACCAAAGAACATCCGATAGAGAGCAGCATCAAATCGGCTGACATAAGTATCGATATCAACAGTGCCATTCCACTTGGTCTAATCTTGAATGAATTGCTGACCAATTCTTATAAATATCTTCCAACGAATCAGCCCAATAAAAAAATTGAAATAGAACTTCACGAGTTGGAAGCTGACAATTTTGAATTAACCTATAAAGACAATGGCCCTGGCCTGCCCGAAAACGTCAGTTTCGAAAACTCAAAAACGCTGGGATTGAGACTGATACGGGGGTTGGCACAACAAATTAAGGGTTCAGTTGATTACAAATTTGAAAAAGGATCTGTTTTTAGGGTCCGTTTTAAAGCTAAATCAATTAAATAAAAGCAATTTTCAATGGAAAAAATAAAAGTTGGCCTGGTAGAAGATGAAATGATTATTGCTGAGACGATTTGCCTGGCACTAAAAAAATTGGATTATTTCCCCTGCACTGCTGCAGATTCTTTCGAATCGGCAATAGCTATGATTGAAACAGAAGATCCTGACATCGTCCTGCTCGACATCAATCTGAATGCTGAAAAGGATGGTATCGACCTTGGGCATTATATCAATGAGCATTTTGAAATTCCGATCATTTATCTAACTGCAAACAGCGACCGCGGAACAATTGAACGTTCAAAACATAGCCTGCCCGCTGCTTTTTTGGTTAAACCATTCAGTAACGACGAGTTGCTTTCTGCGATAGAAATTGCCATATTCAAACATCGGACAGTGAAAGTATCAGAGCATCTAACCAAAAGTGATTTGACCCGGAATGCGATGACCGAATACAATCTGACAATCAGAGAAGAAGAAATAATTTTACTAATTGCAAATGGTTTAAGACAGAAAGAAATTGCTGCTAAGCTTTTTATATCCGAAGCAACTGTTAAAAAACATTTATCTAATATCTATCTTAAATTGGACGTACAGTCGAGCATTGAAGCTTTGAACAAGCTTAATTTGGAGTAGAAGGCTTTGCTCATAATTTTTAAATTCGAGATATATTATCAAATCTTCCTGTAAGATGCATGATTATCATCATAAAAAAACTATTGTGATTAGGACAACGCTAATTAAAAAAAAGTTAATATTACATCGTAAAGGTATATGTTAATTTCCTAAAGTTGGAACTGAAAGATTTTTGTTATCTCTTTCAAAATTTTAATTATTGAGTATGAATAATTGTTTAATATACTTTCGATTGATGTTTGCACTTGCAGCTCTCCTTTTAAATGTTGCCTGTAATTCACCTGCAAATTGCACCAAAAAGGTTGTGGACGAGCGCGATGTTTTTACCTATTTTACAGCTGCAGAGAAGAGAACTGAGCCAAGTATTGGCGAGGCAAAAGCATTAAAACACCCCGGAAAAATCTTTTTGGCCGATGATTTTATTTTTCTGACTGAAGAAAAAGAGGGGCTTCATATTATTGATAATCGAGACCCTAAAAATCCGAAACAATTAAAATTTATCAGCATTGAAGGGAATTGGGATATTGCCATCAAAGGTAATATACTTTATGCCGACAGTTATGCCGATTTATTGGTATTTGATGTCAAAAATCCTGCAAATCCAAGATTTATCAGGCGTGTTGACGAAGTATTCAATTGGGACAATGTAATTGGCCGTTTCAAAGAGGCAGGACTTGAAAAAGAAATGGTCAAAGAGGTAAAACATATCAGACAGGAATACCTTATTGCCTGCGATGATGAAGTGGATATTAAAAACAAAAATGCGGAAGGTCAGGCCGGATCAATGACCCGTTTTTGTGTAAGCGGTAATTTTATGTACACGGTAGATAACCTCGATCTTTATATTTTTAATATTCAGGTTGCAGAAAATCCAATTCTTGCCGATAAACTGAGGGTAGATGACAAAATTGAAACCATTTTTTCCTACGATAAACGACTC
>CAINVS010000157.1 GCA_903854205.1 uncultured Bacteroidota bacterium
CAACAGATTATTTCGAACCCTATAAATTTATTCTCGATCTGCAGGTTTATTTCAACAAAGCGGGATATATTATTCCTGCCGACCAAGCCGGTAAAGGACTAGCGAGCTATGCTGCCAGAAATAAAGATTGATATTGAAATCTTTAGTTAATTAAAATAATTTTTTAGGTTTTTATTTTCTCATAAAAAGTATGTCATTTGATCAAGCGCAGCGATCAATTGACATACTTTTTCCTTTTAAAACGGGTTTTTAAATGTGTTAAATATGTCATGGAATGCTATCCAAAAACTGTTTTGACTACTGTTAAATCATTAATTTCTATTGTTTTAACTTTTTGAAAAACCATATTTACAAGGATATAATTCGTTATCTTAATTCGCATATGATACCAAATGGCTCTATACTTGAATAAAAGAATTTTTCAGAAAGATTATTTTATGATTTTATACTGATTTTCATATAAATACATAATATATGACCAGGCAGTTAATTAATCATTTGAAAATCGAAAAAACAAGCTTATTTTTATGGCCTCATCAGTTCAAAAACCATAATTTTATGAGACTTATACTTTTATTTTTCCTGTTTAGTATTGGATTTCAAACAATGAAAGCCCAATATGACAGCCTTGTTGTAAATCCTGCCTTCCTTTCTCAGCTGCCACCAACTATTATTCCACGATTCGATGACAGCCGGAAAAGTGAATATATCCTATATTTTCCAATGAAATATGCTAAATTCATGTTCAATGATCAGGAGAAGGCTATTTTGGATAATATCAGCGATACAATTGTTGAGCGTATAGATCTTGTTTACACTGTATTTAGAAGAGACAAGAAATTTGATCAGGTGAAACTCAATAGAGAGCGTTATGAAATGCTTCAATCTTTTTTCCCCGAAGCATACAAAAGTAACCTGATAGAATGGAGACTTGTGGCTCAGGACGGTTCTATGGAATACGAAACGGCAAAGGATTTTTTCCATGGCTTTGTTATTTATATCAAGCCTCACAGAGTAACCACTTCCGATGGACAGATTATCAGTACCGTGATGGATAAGAGAGTGGACGACCCAACTTCAAAAGTATTGACAACCAATGAGGAGATAGAAAGAGTGCGCTCAGCAATGAGGGCTGTTACGGGTAAACCTGCTACCAAAACTATAAGTGAAAAAGTGGTAACCTGGGAAGAAAAATCTGTTTGGTCCGGCCGTTATTTACACCACGATCCGGCAAAACGGAGTAATGGCAAAAAATACGATAAACCCGGTAAAGGCAAGAAAACCCGTCCGAAGGAATATTACAAAAAGAAAATGAAGGTAGAAACAATAGTAGAAAAAGAAGTCCCGGATCCCGATGCTAAAATTGATGTTTCTTCTACCCGTGAAACACTAAAAAGAATGACCAATGATTCTGTTGTCATGAATGTCTTCGCAAAAAATGACAGCCGTTGGAAAGACTATGTTATTGTTCAGGATGTAACCGGCAGTATGTATCCTTACCTGACTCAAACGCTGCTTTTCCTGAAAGAACACATGAAAAGTAATGAAACTGAGAAATTCGTATTTTTTAATGATGGCGATAAAAATCCGGATGGACTTATAGGCCGTACCGGGGGCACCTATTATGTAAGTTCTGTAGATTATACCGAAATTGAAAATACGGCTTTTGCTTGTATGGAGGGGGGGAACGGAGGAAAGGCACCCGAAAATGATATAGAAGCAATTCTACACGGTTATACCAAATTTCCAAATTGTAAAGGTGCTGTCTTAATAGCAGATAACTATTCAAGAGTTCGAGATATAACACTGATTAAAAGGCTTTTAGATGCCAAAAAACCTGTTGATGTCGTCATTTGCGGGGCTGCAAAAAATGGAGATGTGAATATTGACTATCTGTATATTGCACAAATTACAGGAGGCACAATTCATACATTATCAGAAACTTACTCAGATCTGAATAGTAAAAAAGATGGAGATATTTTTAAAGTTGGCTCCCAACAATTTAAAATGGAAGGTTCAAGAATAAAACTGATTAAACAGGAAGGATGGTAGGTTAGATTTAAAGACCTTAGAATAAGAAGTTTAAAGATAGTAAAAGTTGAAAGGGAATACCTGAAGTTAACTCTAAAAACGGTCAGCAGAATAATATTTGGTGGCCGTTTTTGACTTTGGATGTTTGGTCATCTAATTATTTACGCGCACTCCAAATTTACGCTTTTCTGGTGTATTTTTGGAGTTTTTTTATCAAAAAAAATGCTCACAACTCAATTAAAATCGAGCTTTGAGCATCTACAGGGAACCCCTTGAAAAAAGCTGTGGAAATAAAATTTCCGTAGCTATTTTTTATAGAATTTTAAAACAGAGCATGTTTCAAACAGTTAGTGTACTTCCGGCATTTTGCATTCTTCTTCTGGTTTTCTGCCACACATTTGACATTCTCCAATCTGATTTTTTAGCATTGGATTATTTTGAGCGCAGGATCCTCTGAAGGGTTCACCTTTTACTATGTAACGAATATTCATCAACACAATACCTATAAATAGGACTACAAAGGCGACCGCAAAGGTGGTCAGAGTTGAAAAAAACATAACTTTAGAATTGTGACTAGGTTAATTTAAAAAATCAGCATAACTGTTAAGAGGCAATAAAATACAGTGAACTGTTTACTCTTCTTCGAATTCAGCAGATACTTCAGACAGGATGATTTCTTCCTTTGCTTGTTCTTCTATTTGATTAACTGCTTTTTCGACTAATTGGTGAACTGCAGGTTTTTTCTCAACTGCAATAGGAGTACTTATAAGATTAGCTTTGTGTAAGTTCTTTTTTAAGAACTTTGCACGCTCTTCCAAAGAGCGTTGAGTGATCGTTTTTTTCATTGATTTAATTTTTTTGTGATGTTTTTAGAAAATTTTTAACTAATTCAAAAGTAGTTTTAATTTCGCTTACAAATTAAGCAATTTCCTTGTTATAAATAAAAAAAGCTCTGCAATTTTGCAGAGCCTTATATTTTTCAATTTGTTGTGAAATTAAAACAATAAGATATCTTAACTGCCTGCTCCGGATTTTTTCCTAAATCCGATGGATTTTTTATTGAAAATATCATCATCATTACTCAGTTTTAGTGTTGCCACATCTTCATAAGTGATTACATTTAGCATAAGCGGATTACGTTCTTCAGCAGGCATTGCCGCTAAACGAAGGCTCTGATTTTTGGTAATCTCATTGATGACATTGCGCACAGTGCGGGCATTTCCAAAATATTTATCGCGGAAGTCGTAAAGGAATTCCAAATAACGTTTCAGGTGCTCCATTGCTTCTTCGTTGGCAGTAAGTCCTTCCTGTTCCAACATCAATAGAGCAATTTGGAAGAGCTCAGCGGCAGAGTAATCTTCAAATTTCAGGATTTTATCGAAACGTGAGCGAAGGCCCGGATTGGCTTTCAGGAAGTTTTCCATATTATCGGGATATCCTGCCACAAAGACAAAGAATTGACCGCGATTGTCCTCCATACGTTTCAAAATGGTCTGAATAGCTTCATTGCCATAATCGCTGCTGCCACCCATATTTCCGGCACCTCCCGATGTGAGTGCATAAGCTTCATCGATAAATAGAACACCGCCCATTGCTTCATCCAATTTTTCGGTAGTCTTAATGGCAGTTTGTCCGACATAACCGGCTACAAGTCCCTGACGGTCAGTTTCTACAGTATGACCACGTTCCAAAATACCCAAAGCTTTATAGATTTTGGTGAGGATACGGGCCACAGTTGTTTTTCCTGTACCGGGATTGCCGATAAAAACGGTATGCAAAAAGAATTTATTGAGCACATTGCGTCCGCTTTCGCGATAAAAACGAACGAGACGAACCATTTCTTCAATTTCAGACTTTACATTGTCCATACCGATGAGGCCTTTGAGTTCCTTCATGGCCAATAAGAGCAGTTTTTCGTCAATAGGCAGATTTGGCAATCTTTTCGGACGCTCAATATCGATATGTTCAACGTCTGAAAGTTCTATTGTAGCAAGTGCTTCTTTGTCGAATTGTGACGGATTTGCTGCTGACATGATGCGCAGACCCAAATTTATCTTAGCCTGTTCTATCAGATCATTTACAAAACGGGCATTACCAAATGTTTTATCGCGTTTGCGGTAAGCTTCGGTAATAATCTCATCAATCATTTCCTTTGCAGGTAAAGAGAGCTGAACAGCCTTTTTGGTACAGGCAAATTCAGAAATAATGGAAAGTTCTTCAGGCAGATAATCAGAAAATTCAAAATTGAGTTTGAAACGGGATTTCAAGCCCGGATTGGACTCGAGAAAATGTTTCATTTCCTTAGGGTAACCGGCTACAATAACGGCCATGTCACCTGCACCGTTCGACATTTCTTTGACCAAAATTTCAACCACCTCACGGCCGAAATCCTTGCTGTCATCATTGGTACGGGCCAAAGAATAAGCTTCGTCTATAAAGAGTACACCTCCTCGGGCTCTTTCAATAGCGTCCTTTACTTTGGGCGCAGTCTGTCCAATATATTCACCGACCAAATCAACACGATCCACTTCGTGTACATGTCCTTTGCTGAGCAGACCCATGCTTTTATAAAGTTTGCCCATCATTTTAGCAACGGTTGTCTTTCCAGTGCCGGGATTACCGATAAAAACGGAGTGTATGTTAATTTCTTCATCTTCACTGAACCCTTTTTCTCGACGGAGTTTCAGAAATTTTAGATAATTTGCATGATCGCGAACTTTCTGTTTGATACTGCTAAGACCAATAAGCTCATCGAGTTTGAGCATAACGGTTTCAAAATTATCCTCTCCATCCATTTCTTCGGCGAAGACCATCGGCTGAAACTGATTTGGCAGCACCGCACCAGCAATTCCCTCTACAAAATCCTCACGGACTTCAAAAGGAATAACCGCCAAGAGCGTGTCCATGAAAATAATTTCAGCAGTATAGTTGTCTTCACTCCAGGAGCCTTTGATGTTTGACCCCCAATGAATGGTCAGATCTATTGCATCGTCCTCAATATCAACATGATGCAGCTTTACGGTCTGCCCTTTGAGCTGACGGGCACTGTTCATAAACTTTACCGTCAATTCGCAGTACCAGCTTTTGCCTTTGAGCATATTTTCGAGTAAAATCTCGGTATATACATAGCGCGTCTCCTCTTTGCCAAAGGTTTTAAAGTAAATACGTTCCTCTTTTGGAAGATCATCGTAAGGTCCTTCGTACAATTTAAGGGATTTTAAATTGAGATATGCCTTAGAATCAAGGATTTTAACACCACTTTCTTCAATATAAAAGTATTTGGTGGCCACTTTTTGCCCATCTATGTAGGCCTCCCAATAATAGGTGCCTTTTTTCCAAAATGTACCGATTTTTTTATTTCCCCATCCTTCACGAATATAAACTATATTATCGTACTTACTTACCTTTCTGTCAAAACTGAGATCACAAAGCTCTTTTCGGCCTTTTTTCAGAGAAAAACATTTGAGGTTAATTTTTACATTCCAATCCTCTTCATCGAAAAGTTTATTGTAAAAGGAGAGTTCTGCATATGCATAAGCTGTCTCGTAACGGTCGAAAACCTGACGGTATTTCTTTTTATTATCGGCCAACCATTCTGTGGAACCGTAAACTTTTAAGTCACGGAACTTAAATTTTATAAAATCAGGATCTATAATCTTTGACATTTTTAAGTTGATTGTGAATCAGTACATGTTCAAAAGAACATAATCATTACATTTTCACTGCTTTGTTTGTTTCAAGGCAGTAAATTCTTTTTACCTTTATTCTGATAAGATGAAAGTAATTCCAAATATAACTAAATTTGAGGCAAAAAGCAAGTGACAGAGCGTCATTATTTAAAAAATAACGATTTGGAGCAGGACGAATTATTATAAAAGCTCCAAACATTTTTTCAGGCTCTCTCTCCAATAAGGGATTGCAATGCCAAAATCTGACTTAATTTTAGATTTGTTCAGCAAGCTGAAATGTGGACGTCGGGCAGGAGTGGGGTAGTCCTTGGTTTCGATGGGGAATACTTTTGTCTTCAGACCTTTTATATCAAAAATAGCTACGGCAAAGTCAAACCAACTGCAGACACCTTCATTACTGTAATGATAAATACCCTGCCAGCCCGGACCGCTACCTGCCTCTGAAATTTTTATCAGTTCAAGCATCCCCATGGCTAAATCTGCTGCGTAGGTGGGTGTACCTATCTGATCGAAGATGACGCGCAATTCAGGTCGATCTGCACCCAGTTTGAGCATGGTTTTAACAAAATTGTTTCCGAAGGAAGAATAAACCCAAGAAGTACGAATGATCAGCGTTTTGGCACAGATTTCAGCTGCCCTGTTTTCTCCCTGCAGTTTTGTGAGTCCGTAAACCGATTGAGGATTAGTTTCATCCTCCTCATTGAAAGGTGTATTCTGACTGCCATGATAGACATAATCTGTAGACAGATGCAGCAATTTTGTTCCAAAACGTGCTGATGCACGAGCTAAATTTTCCGCCCCTGTAACATTTACTTTTATGGCATTGTCCATGTCGGTTTCAGCTTTGTCTACGGCAGTATAGGCAGCACAGTTTAAACAATATTCAATTTCTTCCTTTCTGAAAAAATCGATCACTGACTCAGCATCGCAGATGTCCAATTGGTCAGAATCAGTAAAAATAAATCTGAATCCGGGCAGATAATTGGCTTTAGCAAGTTCCTGAAGTTCGCTGCCAACCTGTCCGGCTGATCCTGTGATGAGTATGTTTTTCATTGTATGTTACTTAATTTCTTTAAATTCAAGATTTTCGAATCCGACAGTGTGAATACCGCAGACCCTTAGGCCCATTTTCTCCATTTTGTTCCAATCATACCATTTGTCGTTGCCAACTTTATCCACCAAGATACCATTGAAAAAGAATTCAACCTCATTTTTCTTTTTAATAATTCTGAGGTTGACTTTGCCATTCTCATTTTTTTTGTCAACGGAATAGTTACCTATAAAGGTTTCAAGTTTATTTTTTACGACAACTATTCTGCCCATTCGGCCTTCTTTTACTTCAAAGGAGAGGTAATTCTCATCGTCCTTTAACAGCATAAAACCCATTACAGCATTGTCCTGCAGCTCCAAAATCTTTGCATCCAGTTTTATTTCATATTCTTTTAATGGCTTAAAATTCTCAGGGATCCAGGTTTCGGACCAATAGCAGAAATTGTCATCATTGGTAGCTATCTGATAATTTCCGGATTTGAATTCTGCCTTTTTTAACACATTGAGATTATTAACCCAAGGTTCAATTTCTTTGTCAAAAGTATTGGAAAAGAGAACTTCTTTGTTATCAGAATTGACAATTTTCAGATTGTCGAAAGCAATTTTCTGTGTTCCGGCTGTTGCCAAGAAAAATTGAGACAGTTTAAGGTTAAACAGATTTCCTTTTTCGACCAAATTTCCATTAATATAATATTCGTACAGATTTCCTGTAACCTGCACTTTTATAGTATTTACGGCATTTTTCCTTTTGTGAACATGTGTGCTTTCTTTCAATATTGAATTTGAAGCCACTTTGCCATTAACAGCTGCGTATAATTTATATTGTCCATTTGTAGGATTGATGAAAAAATAGGCAAAGTTCACCTTGTCAGTACCCAAATTTATTCCACAGTTATTTTCCTCACCTGAAATTTTTTTAATTTCTGTTTCGATGCTAAAGTTTTTAGGAAAACTGAAATCTTTGGCAATATACTCAATTTTGGTTTTTTCCTTATAACTGTCTATTATGTAGGCGCCATTTTCAATAAATTGGCTGTTGCCCATTTTGTCTGTAAAATTCCAATTATTTGAATTTTTGTCAAAATTGTCGGTAAAACTCACAGGACTTCGGAAATATTCAATTATACTGGCACCATAAACCAAAGCCAATATCAACAAGACACCTGCGCCATAGAGCAAAACCTTGGATATTAATTTTTGACGTTTTTTCTCTTCTTTCAAAACTTCAGCCTTTGCATCATTGTAAATAGCATCGACTTCTTTTGCAGATAGAGAAGTGAGCTCTATCAGCGCCTCTTTGGTTGCTGACAGGTATTCTTTGCTTTCGAGCTCATTGTCTCTTTCTATGACCCTTTTTTTAAGGAGATCCAATATTTTTTCGTCAGTCTTTTTGCCCATGGCTGTTTTTCAGGGATAATGATGAATATGGAGATAAGAAAGGATGTTTAGATCCAAAAACAATCTTCATGTTCCGCCAATGTTGGCAAAACCTTATCTTTGTCGGATAATAAAGCTTCTGTAAAATTGATACCCCAGTCGATTTTTAGAGCAGGGTCATTGTATATAAGACCACCTTCATCGGCTTTTGAGTAGAAATTATCGCATTTGTAGAAAAACTCAGCAGTTTCGCTAAGTACCACATATCCGTGAGCAAACCCGCGTGGAACATAGAGTTGCAGTTTGTTTTCAGCACTAAGTTCTATCCCGTATGATTTGCCGTAAGTTGGTGATCCGACTCGGAGGTCGACCACTACATCCAATACCTTGCCTTCCAAAACCCTTACCAGCTTTGCCTGTGCTGAATCTCCTTTTTGGAAATGCAATCCGCGCAAAACGCCAAAAGTGGATCTTGCCTGATTATCCTGAATAAAAGGACGTGTAATACCAGCTTCTTCAAAGATTTTCTGATTGAAGCTCTCAAAAAAGTAGCCGCGTTCGTCACCAAAAACACGAGGTTCAAACACGACAAGTCCCGGAAATTCTGTAGTAGTGAAAGGCATTTTATAGAGATAAAAGATGAAAGATAAAAGATAAAAGATGAAAGGAAGAGACGTTCGACCGAACGTCTTGAACTGAATATCAGTAAACAAAAAAGACAGATAAGCGAAGGGACGGCTTTAGCCTCCTGAAGCAGAACATTGTTTGAAAGAACAAAAGGTTGAATTTACATATTATTATTTGTCATTATTTTTTGTTGGGCAATTTCTACCGCCTTATGCAATTTTTCCTGCAATATTTTTAGTGAGGGCAATGCAGTGAGGCTTTTTACTGATTGCTGTACGTTCGTAAAGCAGAGATTGAATTCTTTCTTGTAATTGGCGGGAAGACCATTTTTCGAGTTTACACATTTCTATACAACAGGGTAATCTCAGCATTAACAGCCAAAGCCACATTTTGACGACTTAGAGCAATCAATAATTTAATGTCAATGGTTATTTTTTTATTCTCTAATTCTTTCATAGCATAAACCATTAACCATTATAAAACAACTTTACTCAATACAGCAGATCTGGTCTTTAAGAAAATCGAGATAAAAAACGTCATATACCTGAAATCCTTTGCTCCAATTCAGCAGTACGGTATCAATTTCAAAATTTTTCAATTTTTTAAGTGCCGATTTAGGCAGAGGATAACTGCATTCATAAACAGTTAAATCCCCTTTTTTCTGCGCCGCTGCTCCCTTGTACGTTTTTATTGTCAATTGTTTGCCTTTGATGGAATTGAATGTCAGCGTGGCATTGGGCAGAATTGACCCAATTTGGGTGTCAGCCTCTTTGTCCTGAAAAGTAAGCAGCAGATGCAAGGCTACCTTATCTTCGCTTTGCACCAGAAACCCCTCACATTCCAAATAATCTTTTTCTGCAAAAAAGCGACGCTGTGCTTCAGGGGTATAGCCAAAGAATGATTTAGCTTTTAATGCCTTTTTTTCCTTACCGCTGAACTCATCGCGGGCTATATAAGACCATTCGCAAACAACTCTGCTGTTTTTTGCGTTATTCTGTCCATAAAGTCCTTCCAAAAAAAGAAAAAGAAACGGTATAAAAAAAAATCTCATCTTTGCAACAGGGCTTGATTTTGTGAAATTTCCAGAATAAATTTGTGGAAAATAGAATCGGCTTTCTCGCGACAAATATACAATTGTTTTTGTGATTTAATATGAATTTACTTCAATGAAAGGCTATCTTCAGGACAGTTCACTGCAAAAGACGGAGCGTCTGAAAAAGGCAATTGCTAAGACTCCCTTCTCCCAAGGCACTACCACAACTATGTTTGATCAATGGTTTGATCTGCTCTGTGACAGGAAAAGAGATTTTGAAACAGACGCATTGCTCTATGCCCTTGCCATAAAATATCCCGAATTGAATGACAATGCCAATGAACGTTTGAGCGATAAACTAACAGTTGCTTTCAATGCTGCTACTCTCGAAGAAAAAGGCTGCATTCATGTGATGGGCAACACAGGATTGAAAAAAACGGAGATTAAAAATATCCTCAAAGAGCTAAATATAGCTTATTCAACCATTTCGGAAAAAGCAACTCATATTTTATTGGGCAAAAGCCTGAGTGAAGAAGAGTTAAGTTTGGTACTGGAAAATAAAGGAAAATGGATACTGCTTACAGAACCCATTTTTTTTGACTTCTGTAAAATTGCCAGAGCCGAAGGTTTTGATAATCCGGAAGCAATTAACCAACTGCTGCTTCATGAAGATGAAATAAATGTAGAACTGGGGTTGGAATTGCTCAAAAGCAACGCTTCTCCAAAAGATTTTCTGACAGAGATCTTTGGAATTTACCTTTTTTCCAAAAACAAAGAACTTATAACAAAAGCTGAAAAATTGCTGAAAGTGTATGGTTCAGTTTCGCTGAAAGGTAAAATGACTAAAATTGCAAAGGAGATTTTAACTCCTGAATTCGACAATTGGTTAACTGCTGCCGGTTTGAATATTGGCAATTTTTATCGGATAGCTTATTTAAAAGACTCCCGAGTTGTTTCTTATTTTAACAAGGCTATTCCAATGCTGAACGAACAGGGACTCGACCGATTTTTGGATGAGGCTATCAGCAGATGGGCTTTTTCTTCAAGACCTCAGCATGTTTCCGTGCCTTCGGAGGTAGATTTTGAACGCTTTGCTCACAAAGTTTATCAGTTTGGAGGTCTTAAAGAACTGACTGTAAACATACAAAGTCAAAAACATCTGAAGATATTTCCCAAGGGTATTTCTACACTCTCTGAACTTCAAAGTCTTATTATTGCTCCATCACTGATAGAATTTCCGCTGGAACTGCAAAAATTGACAAAACTGAAATCTCTGTTTTTGAACACGGTATTTATGAGTACGCTGGATCATGCATTTGCTCGAGGATTTGAAAAACTGGAATACCTGAAACTACATCTTTGCCGACTTGACAGGCTTCCAAAAGGCATTGGCAATCTGCAGCAACTGAAAGTATTGGATATCAGCGGTGGCGATCTGGTCGAGCTTTCCCCTGAATTGAGACAGTTAAAAAATCTGGAGGAATTGAATCTGGAAAATAATAAGTTTAAAGAACTGCCCGAAATCCTATTTCTGATGACTCAACTTAAAAAATTGAAAATCAGAAACCGTTGGACGGAATCAGAAATCAGAAATATTGAGGCATTGAAACATAGTTTGCCCGATTGTGAGATTATTTATTAGTCAAAAACAGCTGTTTGGTTGGAATTTTGATGTAAGGGAAATGATTCTAAAAGTTAGCGTTTCTATGAAAATCAACAACATAATATATTTTGTATTGCTTTTACTGTTTATAATAGGCTCTGAGTCTGTTATGGGACAGGTAATTGATACAAATAACAACAGCAACGACAGGGGCCGATCAAATAAAGATAGATCCAACAACAAAAACGAATCCAAAACGGAAAGCCCTGACAGCCTTACTGAAGATCTTGAAGAAGTGCCAATGATTGGCAATGGAAAAGATGAGGAAAAAATTGAATTGAACAATATCAGGCTTCAAACCTTCGAAGAACAAAAAATTGTGATCGAAGGCAAAAAAGAACTTTCGAAAAAACCTTCCAAAAATAAAGACGATAAAAAACACAAAGCCGGTATTTCTCCACCTGCAAAACTGTTCAGAGTAAGATTGCAGATTCAGAATAACAATCCTCACCCGATGTGGTATCTTATGCCCTATAACGGCGCAGTAAAGCTGCCTGAGAATGGACTTTTTGAAGCAGAACCTACGCTTGTCAGCGGAAATAAAATGATCAATTCAAGAAAATATATCGGGAAGGACCCCGGTACTGAACTGATTGAATTGCTCTTTACGGGTGTTGAAAAACAGCATTTTAGAGCTTTTTTACTGCCTGCCGGCGGAAGTCTGCTCCTGAGTAATTATAATATTGACTGTTGGCAGGATGCTGAAACTGTTGAATTTTGGGCAGTAAAGGAACTAAAAGCCAATAACAAAACTGATTTGCAGGATTGTCTGCCATTTTCCGTTCTTTCCTCCCCCAAAATTATTATTCAATGTCACAAGGAAAACGGTTGCAGTCCCGAAGATTTGGAAATTGAAAATAAGGCAGAAGTACCTGTTGAAAATATTCAATTTATAAAAGCTGACAAAGTAAGCAAATATCTTGTTCAAATCACAAATAGTTAGTTTCATGAATGGTCAAGAAGAAAAACTTGCCCGATTGCAGAACTTTTCCTAATTTTGTTCAATAGATTGTTTTTACATTTTGCCCACATAGCTCAATGGAAGAGCTACGGACTCCTAAGCCGTAGATGCAGGTTCGATTCCTGCTGCGGGTACTAATCATATAGAAAATGCTAAAATACCCATTTCTACGTTATTTTCGCTACGTTGCTGTTGTCGAAGGTATTTCTTTTCTGCTGCTTTTTGGTATTACAATGCCACTAAAATATTATTATGAAATGCCCGGGCCCAATATGATTGTAGGTTCTGCACATGGGTTCTTTTTTGTATTGTATGCCATCCTGCTTTTCCTTACAGCTTATAAACATAAATGGTCCTGGTTGAAAATGGCCTTGGTTTTTGCAGCATCAATAGTGCCTTTTGGCACTTTTATTGCCGATAAGCCGCTTTTCAACGAAAAGCCCAGTCTCCGCTAATTTTCGTATAAATTTACTGGGATTGTTTTATAAAGTAATAGAATGTTAATTTGAATGTCATTGTATTAAACCCAGATCCGTCATTAGAAATTCTATTCCAAACCTAAATTGCTGTGAAACTAAGCACTTACTCGTTTTTTGGGTTTTAAAA
>CAINVS010000158.1 GCA_903854205.1 uncultured Bacteroidota bacterium
AATATTGAAATTTTAGAAAATATGGATACTGCTTCCATTCAATACAGTTCTTATTGTTTTATTCATGCAATGCAGAATAATTTCTACACACCTATGAATATAAGTGAAGAAGCAAAAAATATTTATAGTGGACTAAAATCAGATACGCTCTTAATAAAATATGGTTCTTTGTTGACAAAAGAACCGACAATGGGGTTTTGGAGAAACGAAAAATACACCAGTATTGATTTGAATGATACAATTAAAAAATTAAAATCCGGTGGAACAACTATTTATGGAATTTATGGGATGGATGACGGGTTGTTTTCGGTGAAACAGGTTGAAGAATTATCAACAATTATTGGAAAAGAAAATATGCAATATTATTTGGACTGTTCACACAATGTCTATTTTGATAAACAAAGTGATTTTTTGGTTCAAATAAAAAAATGGTTAAAATAAAAAAGGCGAAAGTGAGATCACTTTCGCCTTTGTATTTATAGAAATTGTCTGATTATTTAGACAAAACTTTATTTACCAAATCAGCAGCTTCCTGAAGCGTTACTGCAGAGTGTACGTCCAAACCTGAATCATCAATCAGTTTTTTGGCAACTTCTGCGCCATTACCCTGAAGACGGACAACGATTGGAATAGTTATATTACCGATGTTTTTATATGCATCAACAACGCCCTGTGCAATACGCTCGCAACGAACGATACCGCCAAATACATTGATCAGGATACAGTTTACATTCGGGTCTTTCAGAATGATACGGAAAGCATTTTCAACACGTTGAGCATCTGCAGTACCTCCTACGTCAAGGAAGTTAGCAGGTTTGCCGCCGGAGAGTTGAATAATGTCCATTGTAGCCATTGCCAAACCGGCGCCGTTAACCATACAACCTACATTACCATCCAATTTTACGAAATTGAGACCGAATTTTTGAGCTTCAACCTCAGTTGGATCTTCTTCATGCTCGTCATTCCACTCGGCAAGATCCGGGTGACGGTAAAGTGCATTGTCATCCAAAGAAACTTTGGAGTCAGCAGCAATAATTTTATTGTCGGAAGTTTTGAGACATGGGTTAATTTCAACCATTGTTGCATCAGCAGATACAAAAGCATTGTAAAGATTTGTTACAAATTTAACCATGCTTTTAAATGCATCGCCGCTAAGACCAAGGTCGAAAGCGATTTTGCGTGCCTGAAATGCCTGGAAGCCTACATGCGGATGCACATATTCGGTTTTTACCAATTCAGGAGTTTCGTGTGCAACTTTTTCAATGTCCATACCGCCCTCTGTAGAGTAGATAATTACATTGCATTCCTTTGTACGGTCAGTAAGGATACTCATATAGAATTCTTTAGTATCCATAACACCTTCTGCATTTGGATAGTAAACATCTTCAGTGATGAGGATTTTACGAACCAATTTGCCGGGACCTTCCATACCGCCGGGAGTCTGAGGAGTTTTAAGCATCATCCCCATGATGTTTCCGACATGTGTTTTTACATCGTCCAGATTTTTGGCCAATTTTACTCCGCCGCCTTTACCGCGGCCACCTGCGTGGATTTGAGCTTTTACAACACACCATTTAGTGCCTGTTTCAGCCTGTAAACGGGTAAAAGCAGATTCAGCGTCTTCTTTTTTCTCAACAAGAACGCCTCTTTGAATAGGAACTCCAAATCTGTTTAGGAGTTCTTTAGCCTGATATTCGTGTAAATTCATTGCGAAATGATGATATAGGTTAGGAATATTATCCGAGTTATCGCCAAAACTAAAATATTTGCACTGCTTTTCAAAATTTAGAGCGCTACATTTATAAAAAAAGTTAAAAAAGCTTCAGAACTTTGTATTTGTGATTTAAAAACGCTAACTTTTATGTGATGAATCTAAATAATTGAATCTAAGAATATATGAATTTTGTTATTAAAAATAACCTCAATGATGAGGAGGAACAATATCTGCAGACCCGCTTTCTTAGTGCTGCAGCTGCATTGGGTATTTCAGAAAAGATTGCATTACCGCTTTATGATCAGGTGCATTATGAATATACAGACTGGAGCAGGCATTACCACAATCTTTCTCATATCCTCAGCCTGCTTGGGTTGAGTGAACTTTTTGCTGCCCAACTCAAGGAGTCTGCTTTGGTGGATATGGCTATTTGGTTTCACGATGTTGTTTATGACAGCAAAAAAAAGGACAATGAGCTGCAGAGTGCCCTGCTGATGGAACAACTACTGAGGCCTTATCTGAAAAAAGAACAGTTGGATTTTGTCTATGCCCTCATAATGAGCACTTCCGGCCATAAACCATTGCTCCCTGAAAATGCTGATAATCTTTGGTTTTTGGACTTCGACCTGGCCATTTTGGCATCATATAAAAAAACTTATCGAAAATACAGCGATGCGATCAGAGAAGAGTATAAATCGCTATTCTCCTTCTTTGTGTATAATGCCGGTCGAAAAAAGGTGCTAAAATCCTTTTTGGAAAGAAAAACACTCTACTTCAGCACTGAATTTCAAGAAAAATTTGAGCCGATTGCCAGGGAAAACCTGGCTTGGGAGATTGCTGGATTGAAGGAAGGATAGTATTGATTTGAAAATTTGGAGAACCAAACGAAGTGAGCTCCTCGCAGCGATTTGAAAATTTTAAGATGGGGCGCTCTGCTCTAAAATCTAAACAATTTTCAAATCCTCAAATTAAAAAGCCGCCCCCTTGCATGGAGCGGCTTTGAAAACACGGTAACCTTTTACTATAAAAAAAACTTAACAAGCTCAGAGTTAACTTATGATCCGCACATAATACATTCGTCCGGATTGTCAAGACTGCAGCTGATGCCTTCTTCGCTGTTAGCTTCTACCATTTCCAGTTTCTCGGTAAAAGGAACATTCTCAGAAGTTTTTATACTTTGAACGGTTGTCTGTGGTACGAATTTCTGCTGGTATTTTGAACTGAGTGTAAATTTGATCGGCTCGGCAGCAGCTTTGCTGCGCAGGTAATACATACCTGTTTTCAGGCCGCTTTTCCAGGCGTGGAAGTGCATGGAGGTCAATTTGGCAAAGTTTGGCGCCTCAACAAAAAGGTTCATACTTTGTGACTGACAAATGAATGCACCGCGATCTGCCGACATGTCTATAATTGTACGCTGTTTGATCTCATAAGCTGTTTTGTACAGCTCCTTCAAATCCTCAGGAAGACCTTCGATGTTTTGTACAGATCCATTGGCAGCAATCAGCAATTCCTTAACTTCATCATTCCAATAGCCGCGTTCAATCAGGTCTCTCAAGAGATGTTTATTTACCACGATATATTCGCCTGAAAGCGTACGGCGGGTATAAATATTGGAAGTATAAGGCTCAAAACACTCGTTATTGCCAAGAATCTGTGAGGTAGATGCTGTTGGCATCGGAGCAACCAACAAGCTGTTGCGAACACCATGCTGCTTGATTTCTGCACGCAGGGTTTCCCAGTCCCAACGGGATGAAGGCGCTTCTCCCCACATATCAAACTGCAAAATGCCCTGACTCATCGGTGAACCCGGATAAGACTGATAGTGTCCCTGTTCTTTTGCCATTGCACAGGATTCTGTCAAAGCGGCAAAATAAATAGTTTCAAAAATCGCACGGTTCAGCAATTTAGCCTCAGTACTCTCAAACGGATAACGCAGCAAAATAAACGCATCAGCCAAGCCCTGAACACCAATACCGATAGGACGGTGGCGCATATTGCTGTTTTTGGCCTCTTCGATAGGGTAATAATTAATATCTATTACTTTATTGAGATTTCGGGTTACAATTCGGGTAATCTCATAAAGTTTATTAAAATCAAATTTGCCTTCAATAACAAATTTTGACAGAGAAATTGAAGCCAGATTACAGACTGCTACCTCATCAGGTGAGGTATATTCCATAATCTCGGTACAAAGGTTACTCGAACGGATGGTACCCAGGTTTTTTTGATTCGATTTACGGTTTGCATGATCTTTATAGAGCATATAAGGCGTACCTGTCTCGATCTGAGATTCCATGATCTTCATCCAAACCTCTCTCGCCTTGATGGTCTGACGGCCACGGCCTTCAGCTTCATATTTGAGGTAAAGTTCGTTGAATTTTTCACTGTGATTCTCAAAAAGACCCGGACATTCATTCGGACACATCAATGTCCATTCGGCATCGGCTTCAACACGCTCCATGAAAAGATCCGGTATCCACATAGCGTAGAAAAGATCTCTTGCGCGGGCCTCTTCTTTACCATGATTTTTCTTCAGTTCGAGGAAGTCGAAGATATCGGCATGCCAAGGTTCGATATAGATAGCAAAAGCGCCTTTGCGTTTTCCGCCACCCTGATCCACATAGCGTGCAGTGTCATTGTAAACGCGCAACATGGGAACAATGCCGTTGGAAGTGCCGCCTGTGCCTTTGATATAACTGCCCTTAGCACGAATATTGTGAATGCTGAGACCAATACCGCCTGCAGACTGTGAAATGCGTGCACAGCGTGAAAGGGTATCGAAAATACCGGGAATGGAATCTTCGGTAACACTCAAAAGGAAGCAGGAAGAAAGCTGTGGTTTTGGCGTGCCTGAGTTAAACAGGGTAGGAGTGGCATGTATAAACCATTTCTGAGACATAAGGTCATAAGTCTCCAAAATAGCTTTGATGTTGTCTTTGTGAATGCCCACGGCAGCACGCAGGAACATATACTGAGGGCGTTCAACAATAAAATTGTCAAGACGCATGAGATAAGAACGCTCCAAAGTTTTGAATCCGAAATAATCGAAATCATAATCGCGTTCGTGAACAACAGCATTGTCCAAAGCTTCTCTGTTGTTCCAAACAAATTCCATGATGTCATCTGCAATCATCTGTGCCTTTTCTCCGGTTTTAGGATCAATATAGGCATGCAGATCCTTCATGGTTTCCGAGAAGGAAGCATTGGTGTTTTTATGCAGATTCGAGACTGCAATCCTTGCAGCAAGAATGGCATAATCCGGATGGACCGTAGCCATAGAAGCTGCAGTTTCAGCTGCAAGATTATCGAGAATGGAGGTAGAAACTCCATCGTAAAGGCCCAAAATGACCTTTTTACAGATTTCAATAATGTCGATATAACGCTGATCAAGGCCGTCGCAAAGATAATAAATACGACGCATGATCTTGTCGAAACTTACTTCTTCAAGATTGCCATTGCGTTTTTTGACTTTCATTAAGTGCATCATTGCTTTAAGAAAGGTTTAACGGTTAAAATTTGTAACTGAACTGATGTTCAATGGTAAATTTACAACCGGAGGAAAAATAGAGATTTATTGTTAAATGGTATATTTCTTATCAGTTTAGAAATCTTCGTCCAAAGAGAAAGATTTCTTTTCGCGTTCAGTCATTACACCTGCTTTTTGATAATCGCCCACGCGTTTTTCAAAGAAGTTGGTTTTGCCCTGCAGTGAAATCATTTCCATCCAAGGGAAAGGATTGGCAGTACCGTAAATTTTGGAATTACCCAAAGAAAGCAGCAAACGGTCGGCAACAAACTCAATATATTGTGTCATCAGCTGTCCGTTCATGCCAATCAGAGAAACAGGAAGTGCATCAGTTACAAATTCTTTTTCCAATTCCACTGCCTCAGAAATAATAGAACGGATATCATTGGAGCTGATCTGATTTTGAAGCATGGAATAAAGCAAACAGGCAAAGTCGCAGTGCATGCCCTCGTCTCGGCTGATCAATTCATTGGAAAAGGTCAGACCCGGCATAAGACCACGCTTTTTTAACCAATAAATAGCACAGAAGCTACCTGAGAAAAAGATACCTTCTACTGCAGCAAAGGCGATTAACCTGTGTGCAAAAGTCGGGGCTTTCTCAATCCAGTTTAATGCCCAATGTGCCTTTTTCTTTACACATTCAAGGGTACTGATAGCGTTAAAAAGCCCATTTTTTTCCTCAGTATCCTGAATATAAGTATCAATAAGCAGGCTATAGGTCTCAGCATGAATGTCTTCAATTTGAATCTGAGTAGCATAAAAAGAACGGGCTTCTGCAATCTGTACATCACTGTAGAAATTTAAAACCAGATTTTCATTTACAATACCGTCGCTTGCGGCGAAAAATGCCAGTACATGTTTGATGAAATGACGCTCACCATCATTCAGTTTGTTGCGCCAGTCGTGCAAATCAGCCTCAAGATCAATCTCATCTGTGGTCCAGAAACAGGCCAGGGCTTTTTTGCGCATTTCCCAAATGTTGTCGTACTGTATGGGGAAAAGTACAAATCGGTTGGGGTTTTCTTCGAGAATTGGTTCTCTGTTCGTCATAATTATTTGGAATATATTTTAAATGTAGTATTTTTGAAACAAATTGTTTTTGTTTGGCCAATAAAAAAGCAACTCACTTGCCAAATGGCAGTCGGTTGCGGGTCGGATTGGTAATGGCTGTCAATTATTCTTCAAAATTACGTCGAAGATTTGAAAAAATCAAGTGATTTATTTTAGATTTAGCCGAATTTAGCTGAAATGCCCTATAATATTGATAAGATTTTTTTAAAAAAAAATATTCCCAAATTGGGAAAAATAATTGTTGATAAATTACTTTATGACTTGTTGCAGATGGTTTAAAGCGTAGTTTTAACGATGTTTTTAACTAAAATGCAGGTTTTTTGAGCCTCTTTTATTTAAAAAAAATAAAACAAATTTTTGCATTTAATATTTTTGTATCTTGTTGATTATTAAAGCTGTTTTTGTATCCTGAAGTTTAATTTTAACATTACAGATTGTTTTTTCTAAAGATTCAGTAAAAGCTTAAAATGAGTAGCATTTATAATTTAAATTTGTACTTTTAGAAGAAACAATTGAAATTATCAATTGCTATTTTCCTTTTTTCATACACAGCACATAGTATAGGGTTATCTTTACGATATCACAAAAAAAACGCTCCTTGTAAATAAAATTATTGATTTCTTATGACTGGAAAGGAGGGTTCCGTCTAACTTACAATTACATTCTACACATAACTTTTAGTATTTTTTTAAGTTAGTAATCCAATTCTATTACATATTCATCGCTGGATTTTGGGTTAAATTCTTACACTTCAAAATAAGATTATTGGCAGTAGTGTAAATCGAAAACTATTGATTGTGAAATATTTATAACATGAATAAAATAAGACATGAGGTGTTTTGGCCTGCTTTTGGGCTTTTGAGTCTTGCGCTGATATTTAGCATCTATGATTCCAAATCATTTTTAGAAATCGTCACCTATCTTAACAATCTCTTACTGATTAAATTGGGTTGGCTGTTCAGCTTGTCCACACTTCTGATGGTTTTTGTCTGTATTGCAGTTTGGATTTCACCTCTTGGAAAAGTTCGCATTGGTGGTCCGGATTCAAAACCACTACTCAATCGATGGCGTTGGTTTGCAATTACCCTTTGCACCACAATTGCAACCGGCATACTTTTTTGGGGGACGGCAGAGCCGATGTATCACTATTCAAATCCGCCCAAAAGCAGCGGTATATCCGGCGGGACGGCGGAGGCGGCAGAGTTTGCCATGTCTACAGTATATTTGCATTGGACAATTACCCCTTATGCCATCTATGCACTTCCCACAATTGCATTTGCACTGGCTTTTTATAACCGAAAGGCTCCATTCAGTCTGGCTTCCATGCTTTTTCCGCTTCTGAAGAAACAGAACGGTGCTGTCACTCCGCCAAAAAATCTCTCTTCTTTTGTGGATGTGCTCTGTCTTTTTGCTTTGGTAGCAGGTATGTCGGCATCATTAGGGACAGGGATTTTGACTTTGGCAGGCGGATTGAATTCCTTGTTCGGAATTGAAAAAAATCACTTCCTTTTGCTGATGATCTGCGTTGTAACAGTAGCGGCATTTGTCATTTCAGCATCAAGTGGCCTGATGAAAGGTATTAGAATTTTGTCCACAATAAATGTTTATGCTTTTATTGCTATTGCACTTTTTATCTTTTTTTTAGGTCCGATATGGGATGTGATCAATCTAAGTTTTAATGGAATATTGTCCTTTATAGGTGGTTTTTTTGAAAAAAATCTTTACAATATTGTGCACCCGGAAGATGATTGGGCAAACAGCTGGACCGTCTTCTTTTGGGCCAATTGGATGGCTTGGGCACCAATTTCTGCAATGTTTTTGGGGAGGATTTCACTGGGTTATACAGTCCAGGAGATGCTGCTGTTCAATTGGATAATACCTGCACTTTTTTCAGTTGTCTGGATGTCAATTTTCAGTGGTACGGCTTTGAGTTTTCAAATGGATGGCAGTGCCGATCTGGTGGGTATTTTGAATGATTCAGGTTATGAATCGGTTATTTATGAAATCATGAAACATTTTCCGCTTAAAACCTTTTTGCCGGCATTCTTTATATTGATTGTATTTCTTTCTTATGTGACTGCGGCAGATTCCAATACAGAAGCCATGGGGGGAATCAGTATTAAAAACATCAATGCAGAGCAGGCTACTCCACCCATTTTTATAAAAGTGATTTGGGGGATCTGTATTGGCGCTACTGCCTATATTATGGTTAGTGCTGCCGGTATTGAAGGGATTAAAATGTTGTCGAATCTTGGCGGTTTACCCGCATTGATTCTTCTTAGTACCGTTATGGTAGGCATGATATGGCTCGTCATAAAAAGTTATTCTAAAAACAGCGGTACTAATTTATTATAGAAAGATACCTGCTTTTTTGAATTACCTTTTTTAAATCATTAAAAATGCTCTATATGTTCAGATCAAATATTTCTAAAGAAGATATTAATCGGTTGGATCTCTATCAATACGATGGACATATCCATCTCGTTGAGGAAGAAAAACACGTGGATGGAGTTTTTGAACAGATAGCTCAGCACAAATTTATCGGGTTTGATACAGAAACTAAACCCACCTTTATCAGTGGTGACCGAAATAAAGTGGCTTTGATCCAGATTGCTATTCCTGACAAAGTATTTCTGTTCCGCATTAATAAAACAGGACTGTATAAAGAATTGATTTCCATTTTTGAAGATGAAAATATTCTGAAAATAGGGGTAGCAATTCATAATGATGCCCGAGAACTGCAGCAGATTATCGATTTTAGACCAAAAGGATTTTTAGAACTTCCCGATATTACTACACAAATCGGAATTGAAGCCAGAGGCCTGAGGGGTTTGGCAGCAGTTATTCTAAATTGCCGTATTTCCAAAAATGCTAAGATTACTAATTGGGAAGCTCCTGAACTTACTGACAAACAATGCATCTATGCAGCAACCGATGCCTGGGTCTGTTTGGAAATGTACCAAAAATTGAATGCATTGGATTTTTTGAAAAAGTAAATACGATTTAAGTTGATACAATTATTAAAACGGCAGAAAGTCTAAAAACTTTCTGCCGTTTTAATAATTATACAATGTAGCAGGCCAGAAAAATAAAGCTTAATGTTGCTGCTTATGATCCTTGTTTTCTTTTTTTCCCATTTTTTCAACTGCCTTCATTACCTTGTCACTAAGTTCAGATTTATAAGCTGCCAATTTAGTGGCAACTGTTTTATCAAAACTTCCGATAATCTGCGCAGCTAAAATCCCGGCATTTTTTGCCCCATCAAGTGCAACAGTTGCAACAGGAACACCGCCCGGCATTTGAAGAATTGATAATACCGAATCCCAACCGTCTATAGAATTTCTCGATTTTACAGGCACGCCAATCACAGGTAAAGTGGTCAAAGAGGCAACCATCCCCGGTAAATGTGCAGCTCCGCCGGCCCCTGCAATTATTACTTTCAGACCGCGTTCGCGGGCGGTTTTGGCATAGTCAAACATTCGTTCGGGCGTACGGTGAGCCGAAACAATTGACATTTCATAAAGAATTCCAAAAAAATCGAGCATTTCAGCAGCTTCGCTCATGATTTTGAGGTCCGAATCGCTGCCCATTATTATACCAACCATTTATTTAATTTGAAGATTTTAAAATTTGAAGATGTGTATAATTAAATAGCTCACTCTGTTCGGTTCATAGTTAAAGAACTCACTGCGCTCGGTTCATAATTAACTAACTATCTTCAACGTATTTTTAACTAAAACGGTTTTTAAACGCAGATTTTCAACATCAGTATCGGTTATCGTCACGTGACCCATTTTTCGAAATGGCTGCGTCGTGTTTTTGCCGTAGAGGTGCAGATGAACCCCACTGATTTGTAATATTTCATTCAGTCCTTCATAGACAGGAATTCCACTGTAGCCTACTTCTCCAAGGAGATTGACCATAGCCGAAGGCACACGAATGGCAGTATCGCCAAGAGGCAGATTGTAAATTGCGCGCAGATGCTGTTCGAACTGAGAGGTGATATTGCCTTCAATACTCTGATGTCCGCTGTTGTGCGGTCTAGGGGCCACTTCGTTAATCAGCAGTTTACCTTCATTTGTGAGGAATATTTCCACTGCCAAAAGGCCAACCATGCCCAATTTGTCCATTAGTCTGACAGCCAGTTCTTCCGCTTCTTTTAATAATTTGTCATCAGCAATAGCCGGACTGAACAGGTATTCCACCAGATTGGCTTCGGGGTGAAAAACCATTTCCACTGCAGGGAAAGCACTTATTTCACCCTTTGCATTTCGGGCAACAATGACGGCTATTTCTTTATGAATATCCACCAACTTTTCTAGAAGTCCCGGCGCATCAAATGCTTTGGGAAGATCAGCTTCAGATCTGAGCAACTGAACCCCACGACCGTCATAGCCGTCACGGCCCAGTTTATTGACTGCAGGCAGATAGGCTACCTGCGCAAGTACCTCCTCAAGATTTTCAACGAGTATAAAATCTGCTGTTGGAAAACCATTTTCCGTATAGAACTGTTTTTGTAAACGTTTATCCTGAATCAACTCAATAATTTCAGGTTGAGGATAGACTTTCTTACCCTCATCTCTCAATTTTTTTAGGGCATCGGTATTGACTTTTTCAATTTCGATGGTTATAATGTCGCACCTTTTGCCAAACTGATACACAGTATCAAAATCTTTGAGATCACCTGTTTGAAAATGATGAGCCAAAGCGGCACAGGGGGCATCTTTTCCCGGATCGAGAATATGCACTTCCATATTATAATTAATGGCAGACTGTATGAGCATTCGGCCCAACTGCCCACCGCCTAAAACACCTAATTTTTCCTGCATACCAGTTTTTTAAGCTGTTTTAACCTCGTCTTTTCGACGTTTATAATGATCTCTTGTTGTTGCAATACCTTCTTGCATGCTCATGTAAGGCACGCCTTTTTTGTGGTTTTGAATGCTAATTCTAAAAATGGTTTTCCAGTGTTTGAATAAATAACCGTATGCCTTTAAGAGCGGCATGTTGGGGTCATAGACATGAGCTGGTTCAGAATTGGCACCGTTCAATTCAACAATTTTGAAATTTCCATTGAGCAGATCTTCTTCAGAAGAACATTTAAGGTCATATCTGCCAAAATAAAAACCATCAATCTGTTTACTTAAAACATCGAAAGTATCTATCATTTGTTGATTGATGAGGTGATTGCAATTGTAAAAAGTAGCACCTCTGCAATGATTCCCAATTTCTGATAAGATTACTTCCTTTCCTTTTTCAGGTATCTCTTTCAGTCGTGAGCTGTAAGCTTTGGAAAGACTGTCATAATGATAGCTTGTTCTCTTAGTCGTTTTTAACAGTTTATCAAAGTCGGAAACGCCATCACCAATAATGTGTGGGAGCACTTTTTGAACAACAGAACTGATATTTCCTTTCTCTTCATTTGGCAATCTATAGTAAAGTACACCAAATTCAAGTGATTGAGCAGCAAATTCCTGCATGACAAGAATTGTTCTGAATTTAAGCAGATAAGCAGTTAAATCTTCTTCATTATTTATTTTTTCAACGGCAAAACCACGCTCGCCACGGTCAGGTTTTAGAATGAAAGGATATTGAATCTCACCGGAATTCAGATGTTTTTTTACCTGTTCAAACTGATTTTTATTCTCTTCAATTAGAAATGTTACAGGAACAACAGATTGAGGAATTTTTTTGAGAATGTCATATTTTGAATAATCAACAAAACCTCCCATGAACATTCCGGGATTGGAAGCGCTAAAAAACATAAGTGTCCTTGCTCTTAGACTATACCAAAGATAAACACCATAAACAGGAATATAGAATAGCCAACTTGGCCAAAATTCCCATTTGAAAAGTTTTTTCATGAAATTGAAATAGATAATTATTGTAGGGCTGTTTAAATTATTAAAATCAGCAAATATCCTGAAATGTAAATTTGGACAGACTTCCTTTCAAAAAAATATGTGGTAAAGATAGATAAAACAACGCAATTTATTTATTTTTACAATAATTGATATTGTTTGGCATCAAAAATAGAATAAATATTCAACTTTTATTGACTCCATATGAGTAGAGCATTAAAATATTTGTGGGCTTACATTATACCGGCTGTACTTGTTGCTGTTTTGGCATTTAGGGGTTGGATGTCTTTTGCCGGACTCTTTGTTGCTTTTGCAGCGATCCCTTTGTTGGAATTTGCCATGAAAGGCAGCAATAAAAATCTGACCGACGAGGACGAAAAGAACTTTGAAAAAAAATATTGGTTTGATATACTGCTTTATTTAAACGTGCCAATTGTTTGGGGAATAACAGCTTGGTATTTTTATCTGATTTTGAATGTAGAGCTTCTAAATTATGAATACATTGGCATCAATCTTTCGATGGGGATTTTTTTAGGGGCAATGGGCATTAATGTCGCACATGAATTGGGGCATCGCAATACCTGGTATGAACAACTATTTGCAAAATTACTGCTCCTTCCAAATCTTTACACACATTTTACCATTGAGCACAATCGGGGACACCATGTAAATGTTGCTACTCCCGAAGATCCGGCTACCGCACGTTATAATGAAATTCTTTATGCCTTTTGGTTTCGTTCTGTAATTACAACTTATATTTCCGCCTGGAGATTGGAAGCGAAAAGGTTAAAATCAGATGGTAAAAACAATATCAGTTTCCACAATGAAATGATATGGCTTCAAGTGCTTCAGCTGAGCTATTTGGCAGTCATTTATTGGATAGGAGGGGCGTACTTGCTTTTATCTGCCATTCAAATTGCTGTTGGCGGTTTCCTAATGCTGGAAACGGTTAACTATATCGAACATTACGGATTAAGCAGAAGAAAAACAGAAACCGGCCGTTATGAAAGGGTTCAGCCTTGGCACAGTTGGAATTCCAACCATGATTTGGGCCGTATTATACTATATGAACTGACCCGCCACAGTGATCATCACTATAAAGCGTCCAGAAAATATCAAATTTTGCGACATTTCGATGAGAGTCCGCAATTGCCTTTTGGTTATCCTACAAGTATGCTGATGGCTTTTATTCCGCCGCTCTGGTTCGCTGTTATGAATAAAAGAGTCAATGAATTGAAAAAACAACAGGATTTATTACCTGTAAATTGACTTCAGAAATATTGGTTTGTTTAATGCTGATATAAAACCTTATAATAAGATAGTTTTAAATGTGAGATTTTAAAACAAATTTTTTACCTTTGCGAATTGCAAAACTATGCAAACTTTGTTTTTTTTTTAATATTATGATTCCAAAAATCTGATATTCCGAATATGTTCAATAGCTTACAAGACAGTTTAGAATCGGCCTTTAAAAGTCTGAAAGGTGAAGGCAAACTCACCGAGATCAATGTTGCCACCTCAATTAAAGAAATTCGACGCGCATTGGTAGATGCCGATGTAAACTATAAAATTGCCAAAGAATTTACCGATAAGGTAAAAGAAGAAGCCTTAGGTAAGCGCAATGTACTCAATGCGGTGAAACCCGGTGAGTTGATGGTAAAAATTGTATTCGATGAATTAGTTGCCCTTATGGGTGGTCAATCTGTCGGCATCAATATCAACGCTACTCCCGGCATAGTCCTTATTGCAGGTCTTCAAGGTTCAGGTAAAACTACTTTCACCGGTAAGTTGGCCAAATTCCTGAGTACAAAACGCAATAAAAAAGTTTTGCTTGTTGCCTGTGACGTTTACCGTCCTGCAGCGATTACACAGCTCTCCGTTTTGGCAGAGCAGGTAGGAGTTAGTATATACAAAGAACTTGAAAACAAAAATGCTGTACAGATTGCCCAAAACGGTATTGAGTATGCCAAGGCCAACAAATTTGATCTTGTCATTGTCGATACCGCCGGTCGTTTAGCGATAGATGAAGAGATGATGAATGAAATCGCCAACGTAAAAGAGGCGATCAATCCTACCGAAACTCTTTTTGTAGTTGATGCCATGACCGGTCAGGATGCTGTTAATACTGCAAAAGCTTTCAATGAGCGCATCAATTATGATGGAGTTGTATTGACAAAGTTGGATGGTGATACCCGTGGTGGTGCTGCTTTATCTATCAAATACATTGTCGGTAAGCCTATCAAGTTTGTAAGTATGGGTGAAAAGATGGAAACACTCGATGTGTTCTATCCGGATCGTATGGCTCAACGTATTTTGGGTATGGGCGACATCGTTTCACTTGTTGAAAAAGCCCAAGCTGAATTCGATGAGAAGGAAGCGCAGCGCCTCGAAAAGAAAATTAAGAAAAATCAGTTCGATTTCAATGACTTCCTTACACAGTTGGGACATATCCGCAAAATGGGTAATCTCAAATCCCTCATCGGAATGATTCCCGGTATGGGTAAAATGGCAAGAGATCTCGATATCGATGATCGCGCTTTCGATAAAATATCTGCTATTATCTATTCCATGACTCCCGATGAACGCTCAAATCCGGGCTTGCTAAACGGTAATCGCAAAAAAAGGATAGCAAACGGAAGCGGCCATAAAATAGAGGCAGTTAATCAGTTTATCCGCCAGTTTGAACAAATGCGTGAAATGATGTTCAAAATGAGCAACATGACCGGCAAAGGCGGTTTCCCCGGCGCTGGTAAAATGCCTAAAATGCCAGGTGGCTTCTAGTGTTTTTTTATAGATGAATCATAGAGTCAGGTCTCAGCATTGCTGAGACCTTTTTTTGGTGTGTAAAAAGGAATAGAAGCTGAATTCAAGTACCAAAAAAGGCTGCACCCAAACAATTGAGTGCAGCCAAAATCTTAAATTCTTTAATTAATGTTCAGAGAAGCGCAACATTCATATCACCAAAGGTGCAGAAAAGTTTTACAAGTTTCAGAGAAGCGCAACAGAATTGTTAAAAAGTCTCCAAATCTGATGATCTGGAAGTTTCTCAATCTATTTAGCTTTTACAGTTTTTAGGCTGCGGGCCAATTCCTGATTTTTCCAACAGTTCTTTCAATCTTGCTTCAAAAAAGTCTAACATTAGGTTAGGAATATTTAATTCAACTTCCATTCGGCGAAATTCACCGCCTTTTTCATTTGCCGGATGTTCATAAGCGCCTATTGTAATAGGTACATTCATGAAATTCAATTGTTTTTTTATGGTCCAGGCACGGCCTAATCCCAACTCCATATTCGTTTTCAGATCAAAATTAATATCTTTTTCCAAGGTTTTTTGTAGTGTATCCTTAGTTCCGATGAAATGAGTAAAAGCAGTGCCTTTGGGTATGCCGAAAGACTCTGAATATCTGTGTGCCCCCATCGGATTGCCATCTGTATGACCCTCAATATAGATTACAAAATCTTTTTTACAACGGTAATCGGCAGAGCAGTATTTAATCAATACTTCCGTATCTATCCATTTTGCGATTTTTTTGTAATATTCAGGATCCCCCATTTTCGCCAAGTCAACATTTTGGCAAAGGTAAATTTTAATAATGTATTTAATGCCAATTTTACCAAGGGGTTCAAATTCTACCTTTGTTTCACAAATCTGTTTTGGCCCATTCAGATCCTTGCGCATGATTTCTGCTGATTTTGGTCCGAAAATAAGCATCTCTTCATGTGTCAAAGCCCAAGCCTTTTCAACCAATTCCCAATAACGGCAATCCCAAACTTTAAGACGCAGACGGGTGATTCTGCAGGCCAATTCTGCATCAAAACTAAGACTGTGCAATTTTTGGAACTCGTCAATTTTGGTCAAATAATCCTGCCCCTGATTACAGGTATTAAAATGCCCCATCAGGCACCAAGATTTAACCTGAATGATTTTATCACAGTAAAAATTGGCAACAGTGTATGGACTTGTAATTGTATCATTATTTGAAATAAATGTTGACCAAAGTTTTTTTAATTCCCCCTCATCGCCATTAAATTCATTCATGTTTGCGGTCAGCCAATCAATTTTACCTTGAAGATCAGCAGGAACATTGTCTGTGTTGGTAGAAAGCAGGGATTGAATTTTTTTAAGATTTTCACTGCCATATTTACAAATATCGACCATTGAGCGAAGTACCAATATTTTTAAATTTGGTATAACATAACATTTTATAACGTTCAAATCTGTAGCAAAACCGGGTGATTTATCTGAAGTCATATACTGACTCCAAGCCTGGTCCAAAAGCGAATTGACACGCAATACTTCTTTCATGAATTTGATTTCTTCAGAAAGTCCGGCTACTCTTTTTGGATCGAAATTGGCTTTTTCAACAAGGCTTACTACTTTGTTTTCGAAATCTGTTTTACAGTTTGCCAGATCGCCTTTACAGTAATAAGCATAAGCAGACATATAGAAATACTTAGCCAAAGTACCTTTTTCGCAAACCAATTTACCTTGAGGTACTTTTTCCAAATCAGCATGGCTGATATTGTGGTTCGCTGAAAAGCTGTTCCAAAGCTCATCAATTTTGTAATGTGCTTCTATTTTGCTGCGAAGATCATCGTAACGATCTTTATAACCCGGAATTTTTGCATATTCATCCGGACTGATTTTTTTAATCTCTGCAATTTGTTCATTGGCTTCTCTTAATTTATCTGCACAAAAATAAGAAGTAGCATACATTAGACAATATTTCAAATAATCTGCATTATTCGCTTTATCTGGTTTAGTTAATTTGCTTACAGCCGATGTTAGCGGTTCTTTTAGAAATTTTTGCCAGGTTTCTTCATAGTTTACCATTTCTGCTTGAGCATAAAGATTCAAACTGAACAAACCGGAAATGATAAGAAGACTAAAAAAGCGCAATAGGTTATGTTTCATAAAATTTATTTTGGAATTATAAATGTTTAGAATTTAAATAAGGAACTAAAATGTATCAGTTATAAAAATATGATTTTTTTTCAAAGATTCAAAAGCCTTATCGTCTTCTCACGCTTTCTGCTTTATTTTTTTTCATTTTGAGCTTAGTTTCACTACTTTTTTATCAGTAGATTAAAAAAGGCTGCATCATGAAAATGAGTGCAGCCCAAATCTTAAATTTTTAATTAAGCTTCAGAGAAGCGCAACAGAATTGTTAAAAAGTCTCCAAATCTGATGATCTGGAAGTTTCTCAATCTATTTAGCTTTTACAGTTTTTAGGCTGCGGGCCAATTCCTGAT
>CAINVS010000159.1 GCA_903854205.1 uncultured Bacteroidota bacterium
CCAACTTCACCTTGGTCTTTGAGTGCTTCACTAAATTGGAATACAGGCTCACTCGTTAGAGATTATAGCGGGAACCCTCAATATAGCAGCTATGCGATACCTGTTAGTTGGGTGGGGTCTTCAGTTGGAATAGAATATACTTTTTAGAAATTTTTTTGATTAATGATTTGCACAGATCTTGTTTTTTTCTTTTCGCTTCACTTCTAACCAGTTTTGCGCGGTTTCGCTTTCAGCTGCAACAACGAAAGTGTCAGCTGTTAACTTCATTTTCTTAGAAGTGGATTCTGTTGGGAGTTTTTCTAGTTCAAGCTTGTTTTTTGCCAAGATCTTATTCTTAATTAAAAGATCTTTTTCAAGTTGTGCAATCTCCTTAACTATCTTTAGGCATGCATCGTCTTTTGCGAAAGCATGGGATAGAGGAGCTAGTCCAATAACGTTTGATAAAAATAGAGTGATAATTGATAGTATTTTATTCATTATTTTAAAAAATATAAAACTTACACCTAAGCAGTCAAGTAAAACCATAACTGTGATCTAAGTATTGATTTAATTGATCTTCATCATTTTACTTGCCACAAATAAGACACAGAATTAATTCTTCCAAAAAATCTAAAAATTTTGAAAATAAATTTTCAAATATATTTTTTATCCAAGAGTCAGAAATAATAGAGTTTAATCGTCCAGTAAATAAATTTTATATTTTAAAATTGATAAAAATCAATTTTGATTTAGAATTTCAAACATAGTTTTTTTATTAACCAAATGGAGATTTTAAATGAAATTAAAATTAATGCTTCTTTCTTGTTCTTCAATGCTAATGATGAACGCCTATGCTCAAAATCAAAAAGTTGATCCAGCAACTTGTAACAAGCTTATCCCTCAAATTAAACAACAAGCAGAGGCTTGTCTTAAGATTAAAGAACAATCTCAACGTCAGCAGTGTTTTGATAAAATTGGACAAATGATTCAAAAAACTGCGCCTAATGGTGGATGTGATCAAGCTCTAAATCCACTAAAGCAAGAATTCATGGCCAAAGAAAAACAACTATACCCATCTCAAGGTAGTGCATTAGGTGGATCTAATGGAAGTGGTGGACAACAAGGTCAACCAAATCAAATGGGACAACAACCAGGTCAGCCAGGTCAACCAAATCAAATGGGACAACAACCAGGTCAGCCAAATCAAATGGGACAACAACCAGGTCAACCAGGTCAACCAAGTCAAATGGGACAACAACCAGGTCAAATGGGACAACAACCAGGTCAAATGGGACAACAACCAGGTCAAATGGGACAACAGCCAGGTCAACCAGGTCAACCAAGTCAAATGGGACAACAACAATCACTGCCAGCTGCAGTTTGTGAAAAATTAGCACAAACAATTAAGCCAAAAGCTGAAGAGTGTTTAAAAATTAAAACTCAACCTGCTCGTTCTCAATGTTTTGATAAAATTGGACAAGAAATTCAAAAAGTAGCTCCAAATGGTGGATGTGATAAAGCTCTTGAACCAATGAAGAGTGAATTTATGTCTAAGGAAAAACAACTATACCCAAAACAAAACGCATCAATTAAGTAATCTAGAAATGCGGTGGCCCAACTATTTGGGCCACTTTTTTTTGAGTTGACCCAAATAAAAAAGGCCCACAAACAATTAAGTTATTCGGGCCTTTTTTAATAATCTGAAATTTTAGAATTTATGAAAGCTGATTAGTGGCAAGTTCTCTATCTACAATATTTTTATTTTTTTATATATTTTTTACTTTAATAAAAGTGAGTAGGAACTCAATTTATACTAACAACTTTTTTTCTAATTATAGTCTTCGGCAGCGACGCCTTTCTTCTAATTCAGAAACTTTGATTCCATCGTGCATGTTCTTTCTAAACGTCATTGGTTTGACTCCTTTAGCGTTAACTCTTAAGAGAAGTTGTTCACCGGTAAAAACAATATACATCAAAAAAACATTCTCATTAATTTTTTTTAAATTATCTAATTTACGCTGGTAACTATTTAAAAAATCAATGTCAAAAGAAGTTATTTTTTCCCTTATATAAGTGGAAAAGTGCCAAGAAAAGTGGGCATGCTCAATAAATTGAGGCTAGGCCAGCCGTAATTCAATTATTTTCGAAAGTTGATCAATTTGATTGAGTCCATGAAATCGATCGCGAAGGTAAAGCCAAAAGCTGACTCCATTTTTCCGAACTGTCTGATAAAGACTGATCCACAAATTTCCAGCAGCAGCACCTCTTATATTCTTATGCCCTCCCGATATTTTTCTTCTTATGACTTTTTCTCTTATATATGATTCTGCTTGATTGTTGTGAATTGCAATTGTTGGATGTTCTAAAAAAGTTAATAAATTTTCTTTTCTTGAAATCGTATTTGCCCTGCAATGATTGATCATAAATGAATTCCATTCTCTTTCAAAAATAGCTTTAAATTCAGATTCAATTTTTTGTTTTAATTCCACACTCGGAAAAAACTTATAACTTTCCATCAAATCGAATAGGTCCCATGCTTTCTCAAAAAACAAATCTAATTCTTCTTTGACATATTCACTGCTGATTTTAATTTCACGATAGTGACGAAGTTCATGTATCCAGCACTCTTGATGCCAATCCAAAATTTCTCGATATTCACCGGCAGAATCACTGATTAGCCCCTCTGGAATAACTCCCAGTAATTTTTTCTTCCAGGCCGAAAGCAATGAACCTGTTTTAATAAAATTAATTGATTTCGTATCAGTTATTTTAAAAGATAAGATCAAAGCGTCTATTTCGTCCTCGCTATATTCTTTATTAGACAAAATATTTCTAAGTTTTTTATAAATTTTTTGATTCTTCTTGAATTTTCTTTTTTCGATCCATGTGAGAGCATCCTCATCGATCAAATAAATCAAATCCTGACTCATAATGAGGCATTTAACAGCATCAAGGCGACTTCTGGTCTCAACTGTCGAATGGTAACTAAAATATTTATTCCCATGGCAAAGGTTGAAGCAACTTTCTCCTAGAACATACATTCCAGTAGCATCAATATTTAATGCCGGTGACATTTTAATCCCACTGACTTTGGCATTATTCATTTCATCTGAAAATTTAGAATTAATATTAGTTAAAATATTTGAAATTTCACCAGCTGAAATTATAACTCCTAAGTCTGCTAACATTTTTTCAATTTTATTTTCTGTAGTTCGAAGCCCAACATAAAGCATAACAATAAATGCCTTGAGTTCAGGACCGAACTGACTTCCTTGAAACCCTGAAGGAAGTTTTCCCTCAAAATATTTTTTAAGTGAAGCTGAATACCATCTTTCTATTTTAAATTTTATATTATCCGTTTTTAAAATTATGTTTTGAACTGTAATTTCACGATGGCCTTTAAATTCCGCATCTGTTGGAAGATTTTCTTTATCGGCAGGACATTTTTCTTCACGATCGATTTTAATTTCGTCATTTTTTGGTTTCTTTTTCCAGTTCTTCTTTCGGTCTTTTTTAGATGGCTTTTGATGATGCAATTTTTTTTTATCTTTTTTATCTTTAAATTTTGGGATTTCTTGCTCACCAATCAATTTTCTCAATCTATCTTTTAAATCTGTAACTTCTTTTTTAAGATCGTCAACCTCTTCAACCTTTTCTTCATAGGCACCTAAAAGCTTTTTAAAATGCTCTAAAAGCCCCGACGGGGACAAGATCGAGGTGATTTTATGGAGGTCATTTAGGTTGAACATGAAAGAAGTTTAGAATGGCCGACTTAATAGGCCAAATAAAATCGTAATGGAACCCTCAATTTATTGAGCATGCCCATTTTTTGAGGCATTCCTCAGGGGCTAAAATTATAACCTGAAATAATAGTACAAAAGACCAACGACAATTCGATAAATGGCAAATGGGGCAAGCGAGAGCTTCTTTAAAATGGCCAGAAAGCCCTTGATTGC
>CAINVS010000160.1 GCA_903854205.1 uncultured Bacteroidota bacterium
AGTTATTTCCGTACATTTTTTTAGACCTTTTTGAATGAGGTCAAAAAATGTCCAGAATAACTACTTTCTTTACTTACACACTTACTGGGACGCTCCCACCAAATACCTTATACTAAATACCAAGTACCCTCTACTTTCACTGCGTGGATCTTCGATTCTACCAAGTACTATTCACTGCCAAGTATCCAACTCAATTCCTGACCTGTCTGTGCCAAAAGCACCTCATGTAAAGCAATTTTTTGAAGTATCAGTTCTACCTGATTAACTTCCTCCAGATAGTCATTAGCTGTAGTCACGCCATTCTGCCATTGCTCTTCTGCTGTTTTTAAGATTTTTTCTCTTAATGATAACAGTTCTTTATCAGATTCCAGCAATTGTTCAAGGCGGTTGATTTCATTCTGCAGCTGTTTAGTCTGAATTTCATTGGCAAGCAGAAAACTTTCTTTTTGACGGTCAATCCGCTGATTTTGAACTTTCAATTGCTTGATTTCTAATCCTGATTGGCCGCTATAAAAATGTGTCAATGGCACCTGAAGTCTTATGCCGCCAATAAAAAATGGCTGAAAAGCGTTGGAAAGCATATTAAAACCGGGACGGCCGAATCCACCCTGTGCAAAAGCGCCAAACTTAGGGTTGTTTTTTACCTGAATAAACTTGATTTGGCTTTCAATCAAATTTTCCTGAGCATCAAATAAATTCAGTTCCGGTCGGGTAACTTTTTCTCCATTTTTTGCCAAAGCTTTCGGGGAGGCCAAACTGTAGTTGCTGTCAATATTATTTCCGGTCAACAGACTCAGGCCTTCCAAAGCAGATTTTTTTCTGCTGATCAGCTCATTTTCCTGTTGCTGCAATTCCAGTAGTTTTGCATCAAATCGCAGTAAGTCAGATTTTATTGCAACGCCATTTTCAATAGCATCGGCGACTCTTTTACGTTTTGCCAAAAGATCTGTACGTAAAGTCGTAATTTGAGCGCGCTGATTATCTGCCAATAATGCGCCGAAGTAAAACTGATGTACCTGTCTTCTGATATTCCAAAGTTCCACTTCCAGTCTGCCCTGATCTGTCTGTGCAGCACTTTTGGCCAATTCTTTTTGCTTAGCATTAATTCCGCCATCCCAAATAGTCTGATTCATATCAAGGGTAAGACGGTATTGATCTTTGGCAGGGGTGTCAAAATTAAAACCGGGCAAAGGAAGATTAATTTCGATCACCTGCGATTGCCAGCTTGCCTGTCCGTTTACGGCAAATTGCGGTAGGTAATTCCGGTTGAGCTGTTTTGTTTGCATCTCCAGCGCATCGTTTATCATAGTGCGTTGAGCTGCAGAAGGATGATTTTTTTCTGCCTGTTCATAACAGGTTTCCAAAGTCAGGATCTGAGAAAATCCAATCTGTTGGAAAAGCAGTAAAAAACAGCCTGTTTTTAATAATTTTAGCATGACTAAAATGTTTAACTGTTTGGTTAGTGATATCGTTATAAAAATGCCTTAAAGGGTAACTGAATAAAATTTATTATGGTTTAAGAATCAATCGAATATGTTCTTTTATTTCATTTGAACGCATTTTCATCAATTCTTTAAAATCTTCATCATTCTCTCCTGTTACTTTTTGGATCATTGGTTTTCCAATAAATGGGAAGATGCACATGCCAAAGATGGACATAAATAATTGAGCAGGATTCATCAATCGGCAAAGTCCTTTTTCAGCATCTTCCATATAGCTCATCACCAGAGTTTTAGGAAGATTTAGCGGTAGGTTTTTGGCAAAATCCGGATTTTTATTGATGTTGTTAATGACAAAAAGCGGCAGATAAGGGTTCTCAATAAGAAAGAGGGTATATTTTTCAGCAAAGGTGCAGATTTTATCTATAAAGTTGATCTGACTGCTGATAAGTCCTTCAATAGTTGGAAAAAATCCTCCATATTTTTCTTTAAAAATCCTTTCAAAAAGCTGATCTTTTGAACGGAAATAATAATGCAGCATGGCTTTGTTGATACCTGCAAGATCTGCAATTGCCTGCATTCTGGAACCGTCATAACCCTGTTTTAAGAAAATTTCTTCAGCGGCCTGTAATATTTTTTCTTCTGTTAAATTCATAATAATTAATCAAAAGGTTTGACCAATAGATTTAACCAAATGGTTAATATGGTGCAAAACTATTTATTTTTTTGAAATTAAAAGAGTTTTTTTAATTTTAAAATGATTGAGTGCTAAAATGAAACTGTTTATTCTCCAAAAAATCATTTATAATTGATTGCTTAATTGTACCTTTTGTGCTTCAATAATATGCTTTGAATGATTAGAAATATTAGCAAATCATTTTTTTGAGTGGCACAAAAAAAGCCTTTGAGAAATTTCTCAAAGGCTTTATATCAGGTTGTTATTTAGCATCCGGAATTATATCTGCTACTATTTTTGCAGAGGATAAACACACCGGAATTCCACCGCCGGGATGCACTGAGCCGCCACAAAAATAAAGTTGTTTGACCCTGCGACTGAAATTACTGTGTCTAAAAAATGCGCCGGTTCTGGTATTTGAACTAATTCCGTATAAGGATCCCTGATATGAAAAAGTTCTTTCCTGTAAAATTCGAGGTTCAAATATCTCTTCTGCCTCAATATATTGTTCAATATCAATATTTAAAATTCGGTTAATCTTTTCAATAATAGATTTTCTGCCCTTAGCAATCAATTCGTCCCAATTTTGATCTCCTTCAATATGTGGCACATTGATCATTGTGAACCAATTTTCGCAGCCCTCAGGGGCGTCTCCTTCAACTGATTTTGAAGTAATATTTATATATATAGTAGGATCATCAGTGATTGTCTTATCCTTAAAAATGCATTCAAATTCCTTTTTGGGATCACTGCTCATCAATGCATTGTGCAGAATCAGTTCAGGAAAACTGCGTTTAATTCCCCAATAAAAAACCAATCCTGAAGAGGAGCGGGGCTGTTCCAGCACTTTTTTAGGTTTTACTGCATTGGGCATCAGCTTTTCATAGGCATAATGTACATCCATATTGCAGACGACCAGGTCAGCTTTGTAGGTTTGACCAGCAACTACGACACCATTAGCTACATTCTTATTTAATAAAATTTCATCTACTTTGTTGCCGAAATGAAACTTAACTCCCAGATCCTGTGCCAGTTTGTACACAGATTGGCTAATGTCGTGCATGCCGCCTTTAGGCATAGCGATTCCCAAACCCAATTCTAAATGTCCGACAAGATTCAAAATACTGGATGCTTCAAAAGGATTGGATCCGTTGTAAGTGGCGAAACGATTAAATAATTGTACCAGTTTTGGATGTTTCAGACGGCTGTTTACCTTATTCATTGATTGAAAAAGCTGAAGACGCGGAATGCGTAATACAGCACGAACTGTTTCCCAGTTTGTAAAACTCTGCAAGCGATGAAGTGAGCGGCGAAGGAAAATATTTCCAACTGTTTCAAATTTAAATTTATTTTTTTCAACCATCTTTCGAACTGCTGCTGCGTCAACCCCTAAGTTTTTTTCTACTTCATTAGAAAACTTTTCAATATCGGCATAGGAAGTCAGTCTAGTGCCGTCTTCCCAGAAATAATTACAAATATCATCTACCATTGTATATTCGAAATAATCCTTTGGATTTTTACCGCATTCTGTAAAAACTTCATCCACATAGTGTGGCATTGTGAAAATACTTGGACCTGCATCAAAGCGGTAGTTTCCTACAGTAATTTGAGTTAGTTTTCCACCAGCATAGGGACGATGTTCAAATACCTGAACCTGATATCCTTTGCTTTGGAGTCGAGCAGCAGCGGCTAATCCGGCAATGCCGGCACCAATTACAATGGCAGTTTTCAATTTGTAAAATGTTTTAGTTTTATTTTTATTAACTAAAATAAAACATATTTCTGCGAATATGGTTTCGAACTTTCTGCTTTAGAATTATATTTATTTCAAAAATAGTAATTTTATTGTCTTAAACATAGTGAATAAACTTTAGTATTGTCATTGTATTTATTTTGATACCTGCCAAATAATATATCATGCGCATAAACACCTATTCAGAATACGAAATTGCTTATCGCAAGAGCGTTGAAGATCCCGAAGCTTTTTGGACTGAAATTGCCGAAAATTTCAATTGGATAAAAAAGTGGGATAGAACACTGGAATATAATTTTGATGAGCCTAATATCAAATGGTTTCAGGGTGGAAAACTAAATATTACAGAAAATTGTTTGGACAGGCATTTGGAAAAATTAGGTGACAAAACTGCTTTGATATTTGAGCCAAACGATCCAAAAGAAACTTACAGGAAATTTACGTACAGAGAATTGCATGAACAAATCTGTGTTTTTGCCAATGTCCTGAAAGATTTGGGCGTTCAAAAGGGCGACAGAATCTGCATTTATATGCCCATGATTCCTGAATTGGCCTTCGCCGTTCTCGCCTGTGCCAGAATCGGTGCCATACATTCGGTTGTTTTTGCCGGATTTTCTGCACATGCCTTGGCTGACCGCATCATTGATGCAGAGGCAAAAGTTGTCATTTGTTCAGATGGACTCAATCGCGGACATAAACAAATCCCTATAAAAAGTACGGTGGATGAGGCCCTTGAAAATTGTCCTTCAGTGGAAAAAGTTGTTGTTGTGAATCGTTTGAACTGGCCGGTAAAAATGAAAAGCGGAAGAGATATCTGGTATCAAGATGCTATTAAAAGGGTAAATTCTGATTGTCCTGCAACAGAAATGGATGCGGAAGATATGCTCTTTATACTCTACACCTCCGGTTCTACCGGAAAACCAAAAGGGGTGGTGCATAGCTGCGGCGGTTATATGGTCTATGCCGGCTATTCCTTCCTCAATGTATTTCAGTATGACAATGAAGATATCCATTTCTGTACGGCCGATATCGGCTGGGTTACCGGTCATTCCTATATTTTGTACGGGCCGCTGCTGAACGGAGCTACCACTGTCATGTTTGAGGGTATTCCAACATTTCCCGATCCCGCGCGTTTCTGGCAGATTATTGAAAAATATGCTGTTACCCATTTTTATACGGCACCTACGGCCATCCGTTCCCTTATGCAGAGCGGTGAGGAACATGTTTTGCCTTATGGGCTCGATTCTCTAAAAGTCCTTGGATCTGTTGGAGAGCCGATCAATGAAGAGGCCTGGCGCTGGTACAATATTCATGTGGGCAAAGAGCGCTGTCCTGTCATCGATACCTGGTGGCAGACTGAAACCGGAGGAGTTATGATTTCGGGACTGGCAGGAATTTCACCGCTTCGTCCGGCGCATGCAGGTCAGCCACTGCCGGGAATTCAGCCGGTTCTGCTGGATGGAGAGGGCAATGAAATTGCTGAAAATGACAAAGAAGGTTATCTCTGTATAAAATTCCCATGGCCCGGTATGCTGCGCACAACCTATGGAGATCACGAACGCTGCCGTCTGACTTATTTTTCAACATACAAAGGCTACTATTTTACAGGCGACGGTGCCCGAAGAGATGAAAATGGACTTTATAGAATTATTGGCCGCGTGGACGATGTAATCAATGTTTCAGGACACCGTTTCGGAACTGCCGAGATAGAAAATGCTATAAATCAAAATAAAAATGTTGTAGAATCGGCCGTTGTCGGCTATCCGCATGACTTGAAAGGGCAAGGAATTTACGCTTATGTGATATGCCACAATCAGCCTTCTATCGATGAAATGCAATGGATTCGGGCCTCAATTCTGGAAACTGTGGTGGAACAGATCGGACCAATTGCCAAGCCCGATAAAATACAGTTTGTATACGGCTTGCCAAAAACCCGTTCCGGAAAAATCATGCGCCGAATTTTGCGAAAAGTAGCAGAGGGAGATACTGCCAATCTGGGCGATATTTCCACGCTTTTGGATCCGATGGTTGTGGAGGAGCTAAAGGCTGGGGTGGTACTATAATTCTTGCTGAATTATACTTCAATTTTCTTTTTGGGTTATTTATATCATCAGAAAAATAATTACATTAATGAAAGGCAAAAGACTGCATCAGTTAATCAACAATTTGAGCAGAAGTGAAAAACTTCAGCTGCACTATCGATGTATGCAGTCAAGTGATTATAGATTTTCAGTTTTAAAAGAGTTCCTGGATAGAGAAACAGTATCATTGGATGATTTTATCGGGACATTTGAAGAACTCATGCCATATTTTAAAAAGTACCCGGATTCCGAAAAAGCTTCCCGACGATTTGCCGACTTTGCCTGTAAGGAAATTGAAAACTTACTGATAAGGAATTACTTAGAAGAAAATAATCCTGAAAGAGATTTTATACTTGCCAATATATTTAATCTGAGAACTACTCAACCTTTGTTTGATTATTATCATGACAAGGCTGCCGAAAGTGCAAAATCAAGTGATTTGCTTTGGATGTCAATGGAGCTGATTTCTCAACAGATTAAATGGCATACAAAAGGACAGATGAAAGCGGATATGATTCAGCTCCGCAATTTACTGAAGCAAAAATATGAATATGCTGATTTAAATTATTTTCAGCAACTTGTTCAGCATTACAGCACATTTTCTGCATTATATATTGATGACAGTCATAAAGATGATTTTTTTAATGGACTATTACCTGAGGAAGCACAAATTCAGGAATTGATTCAAAAAAGTCCTACTCCTGATATTGCCGTTCAATTTATGCTTGCTTTAGCTAGATTCAACTTTAGAAATAAAATAAAACTTTTCGAATATATTGTTCAGGCCGGAAAGTTAATCAATGAAATTCCGGTTTCAAATATCATGAAATTAAGGGTATTACGGTCTTTAAATTATCTGAGAATCCTGGCGGGAATTCATTACGGCGATGACATTAAATCACTGATTATCTTCAGTAATGAAGTAGTGGCAATAAATCAGCAGTACAATTATAAGGACAGTGTCAGTTTCTTTTTAAATCTCATGCTTTTACTTTTGGATAACAAAAGAACAGAAGCCTTTTCGAAAAGGAAAAAATTTGACAGTTTCTATTTCGATGAAAGAAATAGTGTATATCCTGAATTTATCGATGCCCTAGATGCTTTTTTGAAAAACGATACAGATAAAGCACTTATACTGCTGAACGAATTGTCCTACTCGCACAGTGATTATGTTGCATTGTGGTCAAAACTGATGGTTTTGAAAATTCAAAGTGATTTAGGCAGTCATAGGCTCGTTAAAAACTTAATTGGTAGGGCAAACTCCTATTTGGAACAACATAAAGGCAAGTTCTTTACCTATGATGTTTCTTCAAAAATTGTTTCGTATTATAAAATGTTTTTGACAAATAAACCTGCTCAAAAACCAAGCGGATTATTTGTGTTTTTTGACAAATTGCTTCCATAACTAATAGGGCAAATTATTTTTTAAATACAGATTGCAAAGCTTCAAACTGTGATAACTGATATATTTTTGATTCAGAAAAATTCAACCGAATATATTTTTGAGTTAAATATCAGCTATTATGTCTAACTGTTCAGGTTTACATTGGAGAATTTATCATCCTTTCAAAAAAAGTACTATCTGTAAAATGATGTCAATTTTTTTGATGATGTTTGCCGCATACAATGCTAAAACACAGGTTTATATCAATGAAGTTTTGGTAAACCCTCAAACGAGTACATCTTCTTCTCAGTTCCAATCACTTAAAATGTGTTCCCAACCAACTTACGGTTATGAATACATAGAACTTTTTAATGCAAATAGCTGCGATTCCTTCGATCTTTCCTGTTACATTATTGGATTTAATAATGGTACCGGACAACTGAATGGTACATTCCGATTTCCCTTGGGCACAAAAATTCCGCCCAGGGGTTTTCTGTCATTAGGGGGTCCCAACTCCGGGGCAACAATAAATTTAACCACTTTTTGCTCAAATCCTCATTTGAGTACAGGCAACGACCGTTGGTATCTTCCAAATGGAGACGGTTATCAGATGCTTTGGAATAATAACGGAATAGCTGTTGATGCTGTTTATTGGACTTTCAATGCGGGTGAAGCCAATAAATGGGCGACAGATAGCGACATTCAACCGAGGATATATCAGGTATCGGTTCTGGGACTTATCAGGTTTCTGTTACAGATTTAACAAATTCCTGTGTGTATCTTGATACTTTCTCTGTCAGTTCAAGCGGTTCAAATTTAAACCTTACCACTGCAACTGTACCAAATTCAAGTTGCGGTACATCTGGACCTTGTCCTTTTTCAGATTCGGTGCTAATTAATGAAGTGATGCATAAGCCCGGACCTAACACAACAACCAATCAGGGATTGCGCCGCAAAGAATATGTCGAAATTTACAATGCGGGCTGCAGACCGGTTGACATCAGCTGTTGGGTAGTCGGATCTGCCAACATGGGCATTCAAACTGTTTCCAACCCTGCTTATACCGGAGGATTCCAGTTCCCTGCAGGTACAATCATAGCTCCAGGCCAGCATATTGTAGTTGGTGGGACCGAGTCTCAGGATGCCACATCATATCCTGCTGCATTTATCGATTTTAATGTTTCAAATTATTTGGGAACAAATACCTGTGACCCCAATACCAATTGGCTTTTGCCAAATGGAGACGGTTGGGTGGGACTTTACAATTCACAGGGCAATGCTGTAGATGCAGTTTATTGGTCTTTTTTCTCAAATCCAAATATTAACACAGATGATGACTATGCTTCCAATCCCTGTGTGCCTACAGCCTGTTCAGGTATTTCAACGCTTGCGTCGGCCAGACAGATATTTAACAGTAATCCGGGATTGATTTCATACGGTGGATTAGCTACCAATAATGACCTTAGTTTCAGTCGAATTCCCGACGGAGGAGCATGGCAAAGAAATATTGCGCCTTCAATCAGTAATACAGGATTGGGCAATTGTAATGCGGCCTGTGTTACACCGCCAACTCAATCCGGTATTTGCAATGGAACTGCAACAGTGAATCCTTCTGCCGGAGCAGCTCCTTACAGTTATTTTTGGTCAACAGGTCAGACTACACAAACAATTACAGGTCTTTGTGCCGGTTCTTATTCTGTAACGGTGACAGATGCTAATGGTTGTTCAGGAAATGCCATTATCTCTGTAGGAATTTCAAACTCATTTCTGCTGAATGTAACAGTAAGCAATGCTAGCTGCCCCAATCTTTTCAATGGAACTGCAACTGCTTTACCCTCAGGCGGGAATGCACCATATACATATGTCTGGAGCAATGCTGCAAGTACAGCACAGATCAGCGGGCTTGCTGCAGGACAATATGCCGTGACAGTAACTGATACAAATGCTTGTATAGGAACTGCCTCTGTTACCGTAACACAGCCCGATGCATATCAGTTAAACGCAACTGTTGTACAGCCATCCTGTGGAAATAATAATGGCTGTATCTCCTTTGATCCGACTCCGGCTGGGACTTATTTTTACAATTGGCCGTTTCCAACTGTAATGATCGTAGACAGCGTTTGTGGTCTTGCACCCGGATCTTATGACATATCTATAACAAGTATCGATGGATGCTCGATTGACACAACAATCATTTTAACAAATTCAACATCAGTTACTACGCTAACAGCAGCAATCAAAACGTCAGCTGCAATTCCGGCACAAATGGTGCTATGGCTGTCACCACCTCAGGAGGCACTGCGCCTTACACCTATCTGTGGTCTAATGGACTTACAACGGAGGATATTACAGGTATAGGTGTGGGGACTTATTCATTAACTGCCACCGATGTTAATGGTTGTACGGGCAGCGTTTCTGGACTTAATGTCACCCAACCGATAGCAATCACAGCAACCCTCACTGTCACAGATGCCTCTTGTGCAGGCAATGATGGCGCAGTTGCAATTACTGTCAGTGGAGGCACAGGGGGATATAATTATATTTGGAGAAACGGACAGACACTCAGTTCCATCAGCGGCCTGAATGCCGGAATATACGCATTGAGTATCACAGATGCAAATAATTGTCAACTTGTACTTTCAGATACTGTATTTGGGACAACCGCAATTACGGTCACGGGTACCGTTATCAATGAATCCTGTGCAGAGCCGGGTTCGGGAGCTGTTGATGTCAGTTTTTCCGGAGGAACGGCGCCATATTCCTTCATTTGGTCAAATGCATCGACTACTGAAGACCTCTCAGAAATATCTGCGGGTTCTTACAGTCTGACACTTACTGATGATGCAGGATGTAACACTTTTTACTCCGCAACGGTTACGGCACCTTTACTTCCTGTACTGAATGCTCAGATTCTTCCAACAGGTTCGCAAGACTCCACAATAAATTGGGGATCAAATGCCATTTTAAGTGGAGGATCCGATCAGAGCACGCTGAATATTATATACAGTTGGGCCTATACAGGTCCGGGTAATCCTCTGTTTGCAGATCAGGATTCGATTGTGACTGCTGTGACTCCGGAAATTGACGGATCCTATGTTTTTGTCATCACTGCACTGTCTGCTGACGGTTGTACTGTGAGTGATACCCTGCTGCTGAATGTTACTGAAATCAATCCGACAATTCCTACAGCTTTTTCTCCCAATAACGACGGAAATAACGATTTGTTTGAAGTCGTCCGATTAAATAAATCAATGATCAAAGAGTTCAAAGTCTTTAACAGATGGGGGCAAGTTATATATGATGATGCAATACAATCATCTTGGGATGGAAAGTATAATGGCGCTGAACAGCCAAGAGATGTATATATCTATCTTATCAGTTGGCAGTCTCCTACAAGAGATGTTATGAAAAGAGGGCAGATAACGCTGCTGCGATAAAAAAATGATTTATCCTATTGGGCCACAATGTTTTATTGTGGCCCATTTTAGTGGAAAGAATTTTGTAAAAAATAAGTAACTAGGGCAAATGATTATTTAATATTTTCATAATTAAATACTATTTGTTTTATTCCATATTTATACTGATAGGGCAAATCTGTTTATAATATGCTTTTATGTTGCTGACAAAACAAATAACTGTAAGTATATTTATATTGAAAATAAAAAACCGAATAGATGTCTGATTGGAATATGAATTTCATTGAATATTATTCACCTCAAAATTTACTTCTATGCAAATGACATTTTACAATTTTAAAACAAGTATATATTTGTACTGTTGTTGTATTACAGCAGTTTTTATCCTTTTTCATGGACAGGTTTTGAAATCACAGGTGGTAATCAATGAAGTAATGGTAATGCCGCCAACAGATGGAACAAGCGCTCAATTTCAGTCTATGTACAATACTACTGCAGGTTTTGGTGCAGAATGGATAGAACTTTACAATACAGACCCATGTAATGCTGCTAACATTAGTTGTTTTTCAATTGGAGGTATGGATGGTGGCTTTAATGGGGGATTATTCTCTTTTCCGGCAGGAACTACAATTCCGCCCAGAGGACATATTGTTATTGGCGGACCAAATGCAACAAATGTAAATTTTAATTTGTCTACTTTTTTGCCTGCAAATGGAACAGCAAATTTATGGGGTTCAAGTGCTTCAAGATGGCATTTGCCAAATGGTGACGGTTGGGTGATTCTGTATAATGCTTCCGGTGCTTTGGTTGATGGCGTTTACTGGTATTTCAGCACCTCTGACCCGGCAAATAAAATAACCACTGACGGTACCTTTGTTGCAACTATGACCAGGCCGACAGCCTGTGGGGGTGGAACACTTTCAGATGCAAGGACTAATCTGGCAAATATGGAATTTATACCCCATACAACAACAATGGGATCTACTTTTGCAAGGTCTGTTGACGGTGGAAGTACATGGATAAAAACTGCAACACCTACTGCAAGAAACTGCAATGCAGCCTGTGCAACCTGCTCTGTTTTGGAGAATAAAATAATTTCCTTTAATGGCAATTGTGAAGGTATTTATAAATCTTTCAAACTGGTAATGGAAGATCCTCAGATCAGTGAAATAGAGATTGAACACTCCAAAAATGGTATTGATTTTGAATTATTGGAAAAAAGGAATGTGAATGCAGGTGAGGTGGTATATGAAATTAATCAACTGCAAAGTACAAGAGAATATTTTAGAGCAAAGTTCATGTTCCATGAAGGTGTAATTTTCTATTCTGATCTTATAAATCTTAATTGCCCCGGTTTAAATGGTGAATTTAATGTTTATCCAAATCCGGCAACTGATATCATAAATATAGGATTCGGATCAGAAATTGGAAGAAACTGCCGATTCTCAATATACATGTATAATATGCTCGGACAGGAAGTGAAAACTGTATTCTTAACCCATGATACTAAGAAGGTCCTGCCCGTTAATATTCAGAATTTAATTCCGGGGACTTATGTTTTGAAAATAAAAAATGATGAAAATGGATTCAGTTTTCCATTAAAAAAGTTTGAAATAAAATAGTTTAAAGATTGGGGTTTTTTTAGTGACGTTTAGTAAGTCAGAGCCTGAGTTACCTCAGGCTTTTTATATATGTGCAGCTGCTAAGATTCCTTAAGGCACTACCACCTTAGTCAGTCTTTGTACCGTATGCGCACTGAAATAACCCAATTTTGACCCTTCAATATTGGTATAAGGATTGGCGGGTGCTGAAGATGCGCCGGGTCCGCCATTCAGATTCGAGAAACTGTTGAGGTATTCATAAACGGGTTTATCGATGCACTGCATCTCAAAAGTAACAATATCACCGGCATCATAACGTCCGGTTGAACCTCTCAATGTTAATTTTATATTGCTGCCATTACTCAATCGGTCATCATAAATAAAGACCCTGGTTGATACTTTGCCGTTTCTGTATTCTACAAATCTGTAATAATTTTTATCGGAGGCGGGGTCTTGAAAATAAACAATCACCTCATGGTTGATGTTGCCTCCCGGGCCACCCGGACCGCCGGGACCACCACCCGATCCCTGAACTTCATTAATCTTCAAACTGTCAAAATTTACCTGTGCAGGCAAAAAAGATTGGGAACTGAACGTTTTTCCGTCAGCCAAAACATTGAGATAATAGGTTCTGCCCGAATTTCCGCTGAAACCGCTTTTGTACAATCCCGATTCTACCTCAGGTAAGGTGTCGAAATTTCCCAAATCATCGCTGATAACCACCAGTGCGTTTTCAATAGTTGGAAATATATTGTCTACGTCAAAATTTATCGATCTGCTTATTTTGATAATACTGCTGTCTCCGTTATTACCAGTAGATCCCTCAATTACAACCTGAGGTTCAGAACTGTTCAAATCGAGTTCTATCACTTCAGTACAACCTATGCAAAGCAAAGACAGCAAAGCCGGGAGATATTTTAATATATGCTTCATAATTATATGCTGTTCTTAAAATTTAAAATTGTAAGTAATTGAAGGAACGTAGGTAAACAGGTAAGTTTTAACCGCCTGAATTCTATCTGGATTCTCCGGATCTTCTTCAAAATCAATCGTATAGGCATTTTTTCGGCCATAGGCATTATAAATTGAAAAATTCAAGCTGCTTTCCCAACGTTTTTTCTTTTTAAAATTGTAGGTCGCTCCAAAATCCATGCGGTGATAAGCAGGCATTCTGTAACCGTTGCGTTCGGTATAATAATACTGTACCTGGCCGTTTATCTCATATTTTCCGCTTGGGAAGGTAATCGCATTGCCGGTTCTGAAAACAAATATACCCGAAACGGACCATCTTTTGCTGATGTCATAAATCGCGACCAATGAAATATCATGTGTTGCATCCTGTCGTGCAGGATACCAACTGTCACTGTTAATACCATCAATCAGTCTTTCGGTACGGGAAAGAGTATAGCCCAACCAACCGCTCAGTTTTCCAATTTTTTTCTTAACAAGCAGCTCCAAACCATAGGCTCTGCCGCTACCCATCAGTAATTCTCCTTCAATAAGTTCATTTGCACGTATTTCGGCACCATTTTTCAGATCGATCTGGTTCTGCATGTGTTTATAATATACCTCAGCGCTGACCTGAAACATATCTTTGTAAAAGTTTCGGTAATATCCCAAACTGATCTGATCTCCAATTTCAGATTTGATATTTTTACTTGATGCAAGCCAAATATCTGTTGGTGTGCTAGATGTTGAATTGCTGACTAGATGCAGGTTCTGTGCATTTCGGGTATAGGAAAACTTTAGAGAATTATTTTCATTGATGACAAATGCAAGATTCAATCTGGGCTCTGGATTAATATAAGTTTTTACAAACTGTCCTGAACTGTAAGTACAGGTATCGGTAACATTTCCTTCCCCGTCATAGCTGTAAAAATCTCCTGCGCCCAACAGACTGAAACTGGAAAAACGAACGCCATAATCAATATTCCAACGATTATTTGGTTTCCAGTTTCCACTGGCATAAACTGCATTTTCCCAAGCAAAGCGATTTTGCAGATCCAAGGGCTGAATAGCCGATTCAGCGGAAACCTCAACCTGACCGGGTGTTATTTGATGGTAAATACTTCCCAATCCAAATTTGAAAATATGTGCCGGTGCCGGAAAATATTGAAACTCCTGTTTGAGATTAACATTTTTGATAATCGATTTCAGACTGAATTCATCAGCACTTCTTGTAATGCTCACTTTATAGTCATAGTCTGAATAAATAAGCGAAGTATTACTGAAAAGTTTATTGTTGATAATATGATTCCATCTTAAGGTGCCTGTCAGATTTCCCCAATCAATGCCAAATCTATCCTGAAATTTAAAAACATCTCTACCGAAATATCCGGAAATGAAAATTCTGTTTTTATAATTGATTCTGTAATTGGCTTTTACATTGAGGTCATAAAAATATAGCTGATTGTTGTTGATCATTGTATCACTTGATAGTTTCAAAAACAAATCAGCATAAGTTCTGCGCGCACTGACCAAAAAGGATCCCTTATCTTTTACAATCGGACCTTCCACATAAAGTCTGGAAGATATCAAGCCTATACCTCCGCCCAAATGGTATTTTTGGTTATTTCCATCATTCATTCTTACGTCAAGTACAGAAGAAAGTCTACCGCCGTATTCAGCTGGAGCAGTACCTTTATAAAGGGCAATATCTTTGATGGCATCGCTGTTGAATGTGGAAAAGAAACCCAACAGGTGATTTGGGTTGTAAACAGTCGCTTCATCGAGCAGAATGAGGTTTTGGGAATTGTCTCCACCTCGCACATAAAGTCCGCCACTGCCTTCACCAAGCGATTTTACACCGGGCAGCAACTGCAATGTTTTCAAAATATCCTGTTCGCCAAAAAGTACCGGAATTTTTCTAATTTCTTTGGCATCCAATTTTTCAACACCAATATCAGTATTGGTGATGTTTTCATTTTTTCGTTCGGCGGTTACTTCTACTGTTTCAGAGAGCAGATCTTCTTCGCCCAGTTTGAAATTTAACTGCTGATTGGATGTTAATGCAATTTTTTGTTCCAACTGCTGATAACCAATGTAATTGATTAAAAGCGTGTAATTTCCTTCGGGTAGAGTAAGCGAGTAAAAACCATATTCATTGGTTCCGCTGCCGGTTCCGGGCATTTCTTTTACGGAAACGGTAGCACCAATAAGGATTTCACCATTGGACTGATCGGTAATTGTACCGCCAATACTGTATTTGTTTTGCGCAGAAAGCGAACTAAAAGCTAAAATCAATATCAGGAAAAGAAAATTTTTATACATAATTCAGTTTTTTGAGAAAACGCAAAATTGTCCGCAAAAGTCAGTGAAAGACTTTATAATTCACAAAAAACTTTCTCAGGCGCTACATTAAAGTGGCAGTTTAATAATAACTGTGATACCTTAGTCGTCGTATTGATAATTCATATGACAGGACTGCCCAAAATACAAACGGGCTGCCATGTCCGGCAACCCATTGTCAAATATTTTATTATAAATTTATCAGATGATTAACATAGCATCACCATAGCTGTAGAAACGGTATTTTTCTTTTACGGCTTCTTCATATGCCTGCATGATGAGGTCAAAACCGCCAAAAGCGCAAATCATAATGATCAGACTCGATTTCGGAAGGTGAAAATTGGTCACCATGGCATTGGCAATAGAAAAATCATAAGGCGGATAAATAAATTTATTTGTCCAACCCTCAGCCGGTTTCAATAAGTTATTGGCAGAAACAGATGATTCCAAAGCCCGCATGGAGGTTGTTCCTACAGCACAACGGCGGCAGTTTTTTTCAATAGAAGCATTTACAAGTTCACAGGCTTCCTCCGGAATGTAGAAATATTCTGCATCCATTTTGTGCTTTGAGAGGTCTTCTACCTCAATATTGCGAAAAGTACCCAAACCAACGTGAAGCGTAACTTCAGCAAATTCAATTCCTTTGATTTGCATACGTTTGATTAGTTCTTTACTTAGGTGTAAACCTGCAGTAGGAGCGGCTACAGCACCTACTTCTTTGGCATAAACCGTCTGATAGCGCTCTTTGTCAAAGATTTCAGTGTCACGTTTGATGTATTTTGGCAGTGGAGTGTGTCCCAAAATAGTCAGGTTGTTTCTGAACTCTTCATCAGTTCCGTCAAAAAGGAATCGGATGGTACGGCCACGGGAAGTTGTATTGTCTACTACTTCGGCTACCAGAATTTCGTTGTCCTGTTCGTCATTGAAATAAAGTTTGTTGCCCACGCGGATTTTTCTTGCAGGATCAACCAAAACATCCCAAAGTCTCTGCTGTACATTTAGTTCGCGAAGTAGAAAAACTTCGATTTTCGCACCTGTTTTTTCTTTCTGACCATACATACGGGCCGGAAAAACTTTGGTGTTGTTTACAATAAAGGTGTCGCCATCGTCAAAATAAGAGATAATCTCTTTAAAGTTTTTGTGCTCGATTGTACCTTTTTTACGGTCTACAATCATCAGGCGTGATTCATCGCGATTTTCAGTCGGATACTGAGCGATAAGTTCCTTTGGAAGTTCAAAATTAAATTGTGAAAGTTTCATAGTCGTTACGGCTCTTATGATATGAAAAGTGAAGTAATAGACTGAGATCTAATTCGTAGTCTGTTGATATATAAGGCATTATTCTTATAAATCTATTAATGACCAATCTCGCGTCTTTGTTGAGTCCGCAAATATAAGCTTAAACCATCCAAAAAAGTTCTTAAGACGCTATATATTATAACAATTTTGTTTGGATTGCTGATTTTTATAAAACCAAAATATTATTTATCCCAAAAAAAAATAGTCAGGATATTTTGTTCTGCTATAATTGGCTATCTTTGCACCGCTAAAGTTTATTGATTTGAAAAATTTACATCATAATAGACAGACAGGTTTTATGCCGACTCTGTAATTTCTTCTTAACTCTGTAATAATGAACAGTAAAAATTCAACGATTATTGGTTTTACGCTTTTATTTGTGCTTTTTCTGCTTTACACCTGGATGAATTCTCCAAGTCAGAAACAGATTGATGCATATAAAGCCAACCTGAAGAAATATCAGGACAGTATTGCCCTTTCCGACAGTCTTTCAAAATTAGCTGAGGTTAATGGCAATATAAATACTGACAGTATAAAATTACTGCAGGTTAAAATTGCAAAAGACAGTACCAAAAGCCAAACTGAAAAAGACAGCATCTTGAAATCGCTGGAATTGGACGTAAAAAACAATGGTGGAGGTTCAGCAGCTTTTGGCAGTTTTTCTTCCAGCACCGGATGTGAGGAAAAAACATTCAAAATTGAAAACGATAAACTTGTTGTTACTTTCAGCAATAAAGGTGGTCGCATAGTTGATGTACAGATAAAAGGCTATTTGGGTTACGACCATTCTACAAAGGATAAATATGACAAGATCGATGTTCACCTAATGGGACATAAGGCCGATAAATTTGGTTATTTTATTCCTATTACCGGTGCTGCCCGGGGCGGTGTAAATACGCAGGACCTTTGTTTTGAACCTACTGTAACGGGAAAAACAATTACATTCCGAGCTTATTCAGATGAAAAGAAAGGTTTTATCGAACAAAAATATAATCTTGATAAAGGTTATCTGATCGATTATGATTTGAAACTGGAAGGATTGCGTGACCTTATTCCCGGTGATGCAAAAAATATATCTCTTTTATGGCATGCCCACCTGCCAAAATTGGAAAAAAATGCTGAATACGAGCGTCGTATGACCTCAATTCACTTCAAAGAAACAGAATCAAGTCCGAGCTATTGTACTTGTGCAAGCGATGCTACCGAAAATATAACAAAAAACGTACAATGGATTTCCTATGCACAGCAGTTTTTTAATACAAGTCTTATCGTCAAGGGCAATGTAAAACCAAATTCTGCCGATTTGCGGACAATGATGATGCCTGAATCATCAGCTCACATGAAGGATTTGGTAACAAAGCTAAACTTTCCAATTGCAGACCAATCAACATTGGTTTATGATATGGAGTTTTTTATCGGGCCAAATCAGCATACGATATTGGCTGATCTAAATGTAGGCCTGGAGCAGATCATCCCATTCGGATGGAGTATTTTTGGTGTCATCAGCCGTTACGTGATTCGTCCTTTGTTTAACTTTCTGGGTGGATTTATACCAAGTTACGGTCTTGTTATTATTATACTGACTCTTCTCATACGCGTTCTGTTGTTCCCGCTGCAGTTCTCCATGTTGAAATCAGGTGTGAAAATGAGTATTCTTCGCCCCCGTTTGGATGAATTGAAAAAGAAATACAAAGATGATCCGCAAGGTTTGCAGATGGAACAGATGCGCATGTATGGTGAGTATGGCGTAAGTCCCCTGGCAGGCTGTCTTCCAATGCTGCTCACAATGCCGATATGGATTGCACTGTACCGATTCTTCCCGGCAGCTATTGAGTTCCGTCAGAAAAGTTTCCTTTGGGCAGATGACCTGGTTAGCTATGACTCTATTTGGGATTTTGGCACTGTACCTTTCATCAATAGTATTTATGGTGACCACGTGAGTTTATTTACCCTGCTTTGGTGTATTTCCATGTTTGCATTCCTTATTTATAACAGCAAACAGATGGATATGTCAGCAGGTGGTGCCAATGCCAAAATGATGATGTACATGCAATACAGTTTCCCGGTAATATTCTTCTTTGCACTGAATAACTATTCTGCAGGTCTTACCTGTTATATGCTTTTCGGTAATCTGCTGAACATTTTACAGACTTTCCTTGTGAAGAATGTTTTCATAAACAAGAAAAAACTGGAAGAAAAAATGGAGCATCGAAAAAATAATCCAAAACCCAAATCTGCTTTCCAACAGCGTTACGAAGATGCATTGAAACAGTTGAAAAAGAAATGCTGATGCAGTTTGGATATTCCTTGTCCCAAACACTGAATATAATTCATTTTTAAATTCAGCGATTCGAGTGAATGAGCATTACCAATTTCGTCGGGAAGTGTTAGTAATCCTACATTCACAACACTCAATTCTTTCAGAGCGGGAAATTGATCCAATTTTTTTAGAAAAACAGAGAGTTTGCCATGCTCAATATTTAATACCATAAGCTTTTTAAAAT
>CAINVS010000161.1 GCA_903854205.1 uncultured Bacteroidota bacterium
CCTGCTGCTCGTCTTCCACAATCATGCGCCCGATTTCATAATAAGTGTAAACCATGGTTTGGTTTACCGCGCGCACCACATGTTGCCTTGCCGAATGCAATAAATCGGCAATTTTTGAAAACAGCTCGGTGGATTGAATTTGGTTTTTCATATTTAAATGCCGAAGTTTTTCGGTTGTGTATTTTAGGACAAATTTACCATAATAGGATAAAACAGGCAAATTAAAACACAAATAGTTTTATAAATTTTCATCTGGTACATGATATAAAAGAACCCGTTGGTTTTCGTCTTTGCCTTTTTCGAGCATGGTAATATTGTGCGACCAATTAATTCTGCCACCACTGTTGGCAGAATTAATTGGCAACTGCATAATTCATGTCAACCAGTGCCCGTCGCAGCGCAACGACCTCGCTAGAGGTCGAACATTTGTAGCAACGTGAACCACCCAGATACCTCGCACGACCTCGCTAGAGGTCGCATATTATTACGCCCGGAACATATTCAGAACAATTACATTTTAAAGAGATGTCCGTTTAATTTCAACCAATACCCGTAGCAACACAACGACCTCGCTAGAGGTCGCATATTTGTAGCAACGTGAACCGCCAAAAAAACCGCACGACCTCGCTAGAGGTCGCATATTATTACGCCAACATTCAAAAAACCGCCTTTTTTCACTACACGCATTCAAATCATAAGAACCTATTATAGATTTTGCGCAAGCGCCGTCATTCTTGCAATCATTCAGTTGATTTTTCAGATAATCCATTGCATCCTGAATGGAATTACCTCTTCTTTTTTGTTTCATCCGGCAATCCCAAAGCCAATTTTGCATTCAACATCAGTCATGCGCATTTTACCATCAGGTGCCTGCATTTTCAAATCGTGACAATTCGTCACGGTTTTATTTCCTTCTGCTTTTAGCCGTTGTTTTAGCTTACGCAAGTATGCATTTGGGTCAATGCTTTCAGTTAAAACCGCTATCACATCCACAATTGATAAATACCATTTTTCCTGCTCGACATCCCACAGCGTTCTTACCTTTTTATCTTCAAATATTGGGCATCATTGCGCTTTGTCCAACTGATTTCTCCAACCAGTGGTTGGAGCATTTATCATATCGGCGGGCGTTGGGCTTTGAATTGCGGGAGAATTTTGGAAGATTGGCAGGTAAAGATTCTAATATTCGACCTCTAACGAGGTCGTGCGGGGTAATCTTGACTTGGCATTGCTACAGATATTTGACCTCTAGCGAGGTCAGCGCGTTGCGTTTAGTATTGCGAATTACACTTTCATACATTTGTTTCAAATCATGATATTTTAAAAAAGATATGCTGCATAATTCATGTCAACCAATGCCGAAAGCAACGCAACGACCTCGCAAGAGTTCGAATATTTGTAGCAACGAGAACCGCCCAAAAAAACCGCACGACCTCGTTAGAGGTCGCATATTATAACGCAAGTACACCAGCATCACCGTCTTTTTTCAGCACATTCATTCAAATCATAAGAACTGATTACAACTTTCGCATAAGCGCTGTCATTCTTGCAATCATTCAGTTGATTTTTCAGATAATCCATTGCATCCATTTCCTGAGCATAATTTGCAATAAATCTTACGGCGACAAATTTTATAATTTTTAACTTCTGATCATTTAACCAAACCATATCCTCCTTTGGCATCGTGTTATAAAAATCAAAAATAGGTTGTAGCGCATTGGGATAATCTTGAAATTGCACGCCTGCTTCCTGATTACAGATTTGAAGGGCTAAAAAATCTACGATTACCTGATCCTCCAATGCTGTATTTTTATTTTCCTCCTTAAACGATTCGATTTCCTCCAATAAACTGGGTTCATTTTTCAAATTAAAGGAAACAATTGCTTCATACTGCTTATTCAAATACTTGTTGTTGAAAACATTCGGGGCGTCTGTTATGATTGCATCCTGAACTTTGCAGCCTATGAATAGGAAGATGAGCAATGTGTTGATGGAGGATGTGGCTTTCATTTTATTTTACATTTATGGTTGTTTATCGCTTGTTTTTGATATTCGCAGGCGGAAAAGTTGCTCGGTATCGGCTACATCAGTCAGATAAAACTTACCGTCAGCCGACTGCATTTTCAGTTGACTACAATTTGTAGCCAACTGACTACCCTCCGCTTTCAGCCGTGTTTTTAGCACACTCCAATACTTTCTTAGATTCGGACTATCCGTTAAAACCGCCACCACATCCAACATGTATAAATACCATTTTTTGGCGCGGCAGTTGTAAAGAAATTTTTTACAACTGAATTTCCCTCTAACTCCTTCTCTTCCAGTATATTGGCAATATGTTGACCTATGTTTTGCTTAGAGGTGTCAAAAAGTTCGGCGAGTTGGTTTTGGTTCATCCACACGCTGCCATCACGGGCGAATAAGGTCACATTAGCCTTACCGTCAGCGATATTGTAGTTAATGATGGGTAGATTCTCTATGAAGTTGTTAAAAGTTGTTTTTTTCATTTTCAGACTGCAACCGCAGCGAGCGGCTCTTCGTTCCATTCTTTTCCCAAAAAGATCCGCCCGTTTGCCTTTTTACTGCGTTTCACGCCATCTTCGCCCCAGGCGCCCCATTGTTTGAAGAAAAAGGCCACTCCTTGTTCTAGGCATTGGCGCTGTACATTCATCGCCCATTCAGGTTGCATGGGCCTTGCTTTGGGGCCGCTTTCTCCGCCTACAATAACCCAATGAATACCCCTTAAATTCAACTTCCCAACATCTGCTATTAATGGCTCGATAGACAAAAAGCGGATGTTGGCTGGGATATCACGCAAATAATCAATCCGATCCTTGGTTTTGGCGGATTCTACACTGACACCAAGCCACACGTTGTCTGGCATGGCGCGTTGCTTACAATAGGCTTGCAGTATTTTTTCCCGCTTCGTTAGTATTTGGTATTTGTGTTGTGGCGTTTGTTCGATGACTTGAAACACCTTGTCCAAGAAATCAAACGGCATGTTTTCGTGGAACAGATCGCTCATAGAATTGACAAAAAACTTGGTCGCTTTTTTGATTTTTAGGGGCATCTCCAATCGCTCAGGCATGAGGGTAAACTCAAAGCCGTTCTCATACCCGGGCGCACCCATCGCCTGCAAGCGTTTCGCCATGGTTTCGGCATAGCAGTTTTTGCAACCAGCAGTCACTTTATTGCAGCCCGTGCTTGGATTCCACGTGGCTTCGGTCCATTCTATTTTTGAATATTTCATTTTTTCAAAATTTTATATGGTAGTTTGCGTGGCGATTTATACACATTATCATAAGTCACCAATGGAGAACTACCATCATAATCAATTAAACCTTCTTTCTTCATCTTTTTGAGCGCATCAGCAGCATGTGTACCAATATGCGCTTCATCCATGGCGAAGTCAAAAGCTGCGAAATTATTTGAAATACTACCGTTTAGGACTTTTTCTCTTAAACGACTTTGAAATGCTTCAATTTTAGTCAGTTGTTTTCCAGCAAACAAATCCAATTGCTCTTTCTTTTTGTCCTCGTCAATGTCAAAGTTTGCTTCGCCATTGGTGTCATTCCGTTTCCATGCAATAGCAAGAAACTTTTCTACTGCTCTTGGATGGGATGCCCCGAATATAATACCATGAATATTGGCACCTTTTTTTAAGGAAAAAGGGTATAATCTGAGTTTTGAACCAACTGGCAAGTTTCCGCGCAACTGAGCAATTAAACTCCTGTGGATAAACTGATACGGATTTTTCTTTGCTTCTTCCATATCAAAATTCACATGCGTTTTGAACTCTTCTTTTTCACCAAAGCGCCAAAAATAAGAAGACGAAACAAAGTACAAAAAGTCAGTACGGGTAGTTTTTTCGAGTGCAAAAAAATACTTTTCTGCGAGGAACCGTATTCCGTTTTGGTCAAGATATACTAAACTCGAATATTTTTGAATCGTGGGGAGCAATTTGTTAAAGCAAACATCAAAGTCTTCATTTAGTATTTCAAGTTCAATAGCGCTGCCTACTTCTGGATGTTCTTTGATAAAATCCTGGCAGGAATCACTCAATTGCTCATATTTTCCTTTGTCAAATTCGTTAAAAAACACTTTTATCTTGACTTTTTTCTGGAAAATGAGTCCAATCTGTTCTTGTATTTTTTGCAAAATACGAATTGGACTACCCGGCACGCTGTTCTTATCATACCCCGTTCCAGCAAAAAAATCAAAAATGCAAATGACGGGCTCTCCATACATGATAAAAGTAGGTAACCATGCTTGGGCATAGTCACCAAATATCTCTAATTTGGCAATGGTGGTCTCGTCAAAAGGTTTTTCATGTAAGTTTCTACCCATCGTTTTTGGTATTTTATGTTGCAAAGATAAATATTTTTTAAAACATAAAGTTTAAAAATATCATAATATTGTCAATTCTGCTGCGCTTTGGCGGTATAAAAACAAAGATTGAGCGCTGCGAGGGAGTAAGTGTTGTGGAAGAGAAGACAATGTGGGGCGGAACTTCAATCACGGAAAATTGACTACTCTTTCTAATTCCATTTTTCAATGCTTTGATGTTTCAACCCAAAATGACCAGTTATAACCGCTGCGACCTTCAAATTTTTGGTATCCAGATGCAGGGATAACTCCGGGGGCTGAGGCAACATAATTTTTATTTCCCGGTATAATAAAAACTATTTTTTCTGATTTCGGAGAAAGGGAAAAGATCTCATCACCTACAATTAAACTGATGGTTAGGTTGGATAGGTTCTCTATCAAAACTTCTGAATTTAAACTCGAACTTATTCCTGTTTTTTGAAAGCCACCTTTGTAATCTACTTCTGCATCCTTTTCTTTTTTTATGTAGTTTTTACTTGCCCAACCTATTTTTCCAGTTTCTACATCAATTACTTTGTAAAATCCACTTATTGTGTTGTCTGAAAAGACATAGACTGTTGCTCCTGATTTAAATTGCTTTATAACACTACTTTTTGTAGTCGGTTCTTTCCTTAAATTTACTGCCGAGGTCGTTTGACCAATGAAAGGGTTAAAGCCAATATCTTCTCCCCGTTGTTCTTCGCCGTCCTCATCTTTTGGCTTTGAAGGTTCAATATTCGGTCTTTCTTGCTTTGGGGTACTTTGAACTTTTTTTGCCTTTGTAAGACTAGATTTTTTCACCTGCCCAGTAATGCCTTTGTAACAAATTTCCCACCAACCAGTCTCTCCAAAAAATGATTCCGTGACAACTACGGTTGCTCCTTTAGGGACTTCTCCAATTACAGCGGATTCTGAGCTCATATATTCATAAATATTAAGTTTGACCGTTGCCATATATAATGGGCTGTCATCGTAATAACAATCATCATTTTGACATAACGCTGAAAATGACATTGTAAAAAGTAGGCAAAATAAAAGAACAGGTCTCATTGCAAAATAATTTAAAGTTAAAAAATCACTTTCCCTTTGGTGTAACCGTAGTTACTTTCAACTATCAATATAACTTCTTTACCAGTAGCATATTCATAACAATACCTTGTTTCAATATAAAATTTCGTACCATCAATTTTGTATAAATTTGAAGATTTTCGAGTAAGGGTAGCCTTGAATTTACCTTCGTCAAGTTTTGCCGGAACTAATATTACTTCGGCATCTTCAAGGTTTCCACCACTAGTTAAAACTTTGGTGTCTCCATTACTATCAACGCCTTCGTAAAATTGCTTCACATCATACTCGGTAGCCTGCTCATAACTTTTGAAGCCTACTGCAATGAAGATCAAACTTAAAATGAATATTTTTTTCATTTTTTTCTTATTTTAATGTTGTGAAGAACGGTTGTATGTTCGAATGTACCACGCTTAGAAAGCCTTTTCGAAAAATCTTTGCTCGCTGATTTATTATTAACTAAAATTCAATGACGCATTATTATTTTGAGGAAGTGTTTTGAGGGATATGCCCGCTGATGTTGAGGC
>CAINVS010000162.1 GCA_903854205.1 uncultured Bacteroidota bacterium
AAATGCATTGGTTCCGACTTATTTAAGAATTTTTTTAAAAGCGGCTTTTGATTGGTTTTAAATATTAAAATACAGATAATTTTTTAGCACCCAACACTTTTCAGGATTATTCGGCGCGGAATTTGTAAGTTCCGACATATTAGCGATAATCTGTAGTCTATTCATATGAAAAATCTTTTTAGTTTCTTTGTTATAATATTTCTGTTTTTATCTGGAAATGTACTTTTTGCCCAAAATGGAAAAGCAATACAGCTGGCAATGGAAGATGCCGAAAGACTTTTTAATCAGGGAAAATTGGATGCAGCAAAGTCCAAACTTCAAGATATTCTTAAAGAACAATCCGATTTTTCTGCCGGCTTGCGCCTGATGGGGCTTATTGAAATGAAGCTAGGAAATATGGTCAGTTCTGTTACCTATTACGAAAAACTCTTTGCTTTAAAGGCAAATTTATCCAGAGGCGCCTATTTTGAGGCTGCCGAGGCCTATATGAAACAATATAAATATGGCAAGGCCTTGGAATTTTACCTGCTGTACAAATATTCACAGCAGAAAGATTATAAAACCAATGAAGAGTCGACTCAACGAAATTACGATCGTGCAATCGATTTTAACATTGCTGATTGTGAATATTCTCTCGAAAATAATTTTACGGGTCAGCTGGATCAGCCTTTGTTGCTTAAAGGAAATATCAACTCAACTCAAGACGAGTTTTTGCCTACTCTTACGGTAAATGGAGACTTACTGCTGTTTACTACCCGTAGAGATGGCAATGAGAATATCATGGTGGCCGGAAAAAACAAAGAAGGAGAGTGGATAAATGCGCATTCTATTGGCAATGCCATCAATACCCCCAATAATGAAGGGATGGCCAAGTTTAGTACCTGCGGCAGAAAAATTTATTTCTCGGCCTGTGCCTGGGAAAACGTATTGGGCGGCTGCGATATTTATATGGCAGAATACGACACCAAAAATAAGATAATCGACAAAGTTGAACCTGCAAGCGGCTTGAATTCAGAGCTTTGGGATTCTCAGCCCTCAATCAGCTGTGATGGCTCTACAATGTATTTTGTCAGTACACGTGAAGGTGGACTGGGCGGTTCCGATATTTGGTTGAGCATACTGCAAACCAATGGCAGTTGGGGCGTTCCTGTAAATTTGGGGCCAACCATCAATACCAAAGGCGATGAGGAAACACCATTTATAGCGCCCGATGGTATTACGCTTTATTTCAGTTCAGACGGACATCCGGGCATGGGGGAAGCCGATATTTTCATGACCGGCCGCAAAGAAGACGGAAAATCTTGGTCGACCCCAGTAAATTTGGGAGAAACAGTGAATTCACCATACAGAGAAGCAGGTATCGTTATCACTTCAGATAACAATACAGCTTATTTTTCTTCCGCCCGTACAGGTGGAAAAGGAGGACTGGATATTTATCAAAATTCTCTGAACAGTTTATATAAACCTAAAGTTGACAATGTATTGCTTGACGGTTATGTTTATGATGAAACTTCAAAAATGCCTGTTGAAGGAGCAACAGTAAGAGTGAGGAGCGGCAATAAAGCCGTTGGCAATTTTGTTTCCGATAAGGACGGCCGATTCTTTATGTGCGTGCCAAGCGGCGCTTCCTATTCCTATATTGTAGATAAAGCAGGATATGAAAGTTATGTAAATGCTGATTATTTCGAACGCAGTGAAGATGAGCCAACCCTAAAAGTTGAAGTACTATTGACGAAAGGCGGAAATGTTGTTAAACCCTCCAATGTAATACAGCCCAGACTCAGAAAAAATCTTTCTGTCTATTTCGAGAGCGGCAAAAATGAGCTGAGCGATGTGCAAAAAGAACAGATTGCAAAATTGGTTACACAGTATGAAAATCCATCTGCTTTAAAAATCAATGTCACAGGTTTTGCTGATGACATTGGTGACAAAACTTATAATCAGAGCCTTTCACAGAAAAGGGCAGAGGCAGTAACGGCCTATCTAAAAGAAATTGGCGTTCCCTTATCATTGATAAATACGGAAGGGAAAGGCATGATTGAAAGTGATATGGCCAAACATCAAAAGCGTAGAGTTGAGATTATCATTTTGAATTAAACTGTATTTTTAGAATAAAGTACTATATTTAAGTATCGAAAGGATTTTTTTCTTTTCGGTACTTTTTATTTTATAGTGCGAATCAAGGGTTTAACTCTTTTATAAAAATTTGATTTTATATTTAACACACACTAAATTTACGAGCCGCAGGCATTCATAAGTTTAAATAATTTTTGATTGGAATAATTTTTTCTTTTTAATGCTTAATTTTCTCAAGGGTAGATTTTTTAATATCAAATGTCATAATTTGTTATGAA
>CAINVS010000163.1 GCA_903854205.1 uncultured Bacteroidota bacterium
AGAAATCCTCAAAATACTTTTTATAGAAAATTATGGTTCGGTATTTTTGTTTATGCTCCACTACACAAAGATACAATAGTTGCACTAAAGTGCAACTGTCCATTCGTTCCGAAGGGTCAAATGGAATTGCCAATAGAACCCGTTCACCCGAACGCCTACACTTTTCCGCCGCTGTTGGTCTTATTTTCTGACCAACAGCCACGCGCAGGACACATAAACCCCAGCACATCACATTATAAAATATCGTTTGTCGTATACTTTGTCTACGTCATCGTGGTTGCCAGTCTCCTGACTGGCGTAAAAACAGTATTGTATTACAACCAGCACTGATTTTCCTTCAGCGTATCCCAGATACCCCCCCCTCCAAATTAATACAGTCATATCAAAATAGTACCCAACATATACTCAAGCAGAATTCAAAAACTACAACTCAGTAATTGTATATTACCTTTGATACATAAGGTTTGTTGGTGACAAGTTCAAGAATTTACTTTAGAATAAGAACCTCAAGTTTTCATTCAGAAATGATTACCTACAAATTCGAGCCTTCAATATTCTGAACTGAAATAAGGGATGAAACTTTTTAAAATTATACCGTTAATTTTTCATCTAGTGGTTTCATTTAGGTTTATGTTTTATTTTTATTATTTGCGTTTAGGTTACTTGTCTAAACAACAAATAACCGCAGTTTATCAGTTGTACAATATCCCAATTCTCTTTTTGTTAGTTGTCACGTCATTCCTATCTCTTTTAATCAAAGCAAAAACTCTAAAAATGATGTCAATTTTAACTGGCATTCTCGCATTTTTGGTTATATTTTTAAACATACAGAAATTCTTTTTACAACCGTATTAGGCCCCCAGCTAACCGCAGCACATCACATTGTAAAATATTGTTTGGCGTAGACTTTGTCTACGTCATCGTGGTTGCCAGTCTCCTGACTGGCGTAAAAACACCATTGCATTACAACCATCACTTACAATACACCCACATCTCAAATTGTGGATATCTTATTCACTGCCACACCCATCTTGGCGCATTTTTTGTAGCATATCAGTGCAGCACGGTGTCCCACACTTTCAAAGTGTTGGACACCTAACAACAAAAAACAACCGGAAAACGCCTGCATACCGGAAAAATGAACATCATTGATAATCAACTACTTACGCCCCCAAACCCATGAAACCACCGGCAACAAACCGGCAAAACCAGAAATGAATAACAAACGCAATATGAACAGAAACCACTACACCCATACTTGTAAATCGGTAGCAGGACTACCACTAAAAAATGTCAACTTATTTCAGGACGATACAACAGCCCACATCCTGTAAATCTTAAAATCCTGTAAATCCTGATTCAGACAAAAAACCATGCAAACAGCAAAAATGAACATCATTGATTATCAACTACTTACAAAAATATTTCAGCCTCCAAGACCCGCGTCAATAAAGGGTTTCGGACACCTCAGTTTTTGTAAACATTTGATTTTCAACGCCTTTCAATTTTGACTTTCCTAATTTTGGGACAAAATCACAGAGTTGAG
>CAINVS010000164.1 GCA_903854205.1 uncultured Bacteroidota bacterium
CTATTTTACTATGTTAGTGTTATTTGCCTGGTGGATAAGCAGAAACTCTGTAAACGGCAGTAATAATGACTTTTTTATAGCCGGCAAACAGTCGCCCTGGTATGTTGTTGCCTATGGTATGATTGGTGCTTCTCTATCAGGAGTGACTTTTATTTCTATTCCCGGAGTAGTTGGTGCAGGAGCTACCAATCAGGCATTTTCCTATATGCAGGTGGTTTTGGGCTATTTATTGGGTTATGTTATTATTGCAAAAGTATTATTACCGCTCTATTACCGATTAAATCTAACTTCAATCTATGGATATCTGGAACAGCGTTTTGGGCGGAACAGCTACAAAACAGGTGCAGTACTTTTCCTGATTTCCAGAAGTATCGGTTCTGCGTTCAGACTTTATCTCGTTGTTTTGGTCATGGATATGCTTTTCAAGGCCGGCGGCTGGAATATCCCCTTTTTAGTGACTACAGTAGTCGCTGTTCTGCTCATCTGGGTTTATACACAAAAAAGCGGATTGAAAATTATCGTTTGGACAGATACACTACAGACAACTTTCATGTTATTGGCAGTTATATTCACTATCTGGTTTATCATCAGCAGTCTCGATTTCAGCTCTGAAGGATTAATGGAAAAAATGGAAAATAAAAACCTGACTCAATGGTTATTCTTTGAAAATGGATGGTCAGATCCCAACAATTTCTTCAAACAGTTTTTGGGTGGAATGTTTATCACCATTGTAATGACAGGATTGGATCAGGATATGATGCAAAAAAACCTCTCCTGCCGCAATTTGGCTGATGCTCAGAAAAACATGTACACTTTTTCGATAGTTTTAGTTGGTGTAAATTTCATGTTTCTTCTGATGGGCGCTTTGCTCTTTTTATATATGGCAGAATTTAATATTGAGCTGCCGATGCAGATAGTGGAAGGGAAGACAAAACCTGCATACGATTTGGTTTTTCCCAATTTGGCAATGGGGCATCTGCCGGTCTATATCGGCATAGTTTTTATAGTAGGATTTGTGGCAGCCGCCTATTCCACTGCAGATTCAGGACTAACAGCATTGACCACTTCTTTTTGCATCGACATACTCAAAATCAATCCAAAAGAGGAAGGAAAAGCTATTGTTCAAAAACGACGTTATGCTCATATTGCCATGTCGGCGCTGCTCTGTGTACTCATTTACAGCTTTTGGCTGATCAATGACAGTTCGGTCATCAATCAACTTTTCATTATTGCAGGTTATACTTATGGTCCTTTGCTCGGACTTTTTGTATTTGGGCTCTTTATTCCATTAGGACTCAAAGATCGTTTTGTACCAATTGTCTGTACAGTTGCACCTATTTTGACTTATCTAATCAATAAAAACGCTGCAACTCTTTTGGGTGGCTACAAATTTGGATTTGAATTATTGATTGTCAATGGCTTACTGACAATTATCGGGTTATTAATCATCAGCAAATCCGCTCGCCTCCGTCAACAGGTATAATTGCACCATTGATCCAGGAAGCCTCATCACGACAAAGCAGATAAATGGCATTTGACACATCCTCTGTTTGTGTCAGTCGGCCAAAAGGATTGCGAAAAATTGCACCTGCTTTGAGATAGGCATTTCCGGGGATCTTCCTTAAGGATGCAGTGTCTGTAATGCCCGCCTGTACTATATTTGAACGGATTCCGTAAGGTGCATACTCCAAGGCCAAAGAACGTACTATAGCTTCCAAAGCGGCCTTAGTAGCAGATACTGCAGCATAATTCACCCAGGCTTTCTGATTCCCCTCGCTGCTGAGGCCAATGACACGAGCATCGCCTGCAAACAGCTGATTTTCATGCACTACCCTCACCCAATCTACCAGGCTAAGTGCCATATTCTGAAGTGTCAATTGAAAATCGCTGCTGTCCAGAAAAAAATCAGATTGCTTAAACTCCTGCTGTTCCTGAATCAGAAGGTTATAAGCATGATCCAAACTTTCATTTTCAATTTTGAAATCTTTTTCTTTGGATTCTACCAAGGGCTTCAGATTTCCTTTTGAAACAGCGTGAAGCAGGAGTCGAACTTTGAATCCGGCTTTTGCCTCATTCTTCAAAGCCTCGCAAACTAGGGCTATCGTTCCCTTTTCGGCTGCATCCAGATTAAAACTGAGCACTTTGACTTTGTTTAACTGACCCAATTTTTCAAAGGCTTCTTCAGCTATTTTTGCCTCCGCTCTGCGTTCTCTAAATACGACACAGAGATTCATACCCTGTTCTGACAGTTTTTTGGCCGTTGCGAAACCAATTCCGCCTGAACCGCCGAGTATCAATGCAAAGTATTTTTGGTCTTTAAAAGTCATAATAATTTTGTTTTAGTTTGGCTTAAAATTGAGAGCAATAATTAGACACAATGTTTTTTAAAACAACTTTGGCGTTTTTGCTTTTTCAATCTTTTTGATACTATCTTCAACAGGTAGATTTTCAGGCATTTCACCGCCCAATTCTTCAATAGTTTCCCTTACTTTTTGTCCTACCTCGAAGTGAACTTTATTTGCATTCTGCTTACCTTTAATATTTTCTCTTTTCAGTTTTTCTTCCGTTTGTGTTGCACGAAAAAGGTTGGCTGCCAACTCTGTACTTCCCATATGGTCCAATATCAGTTGGCCTTTTTTTAACCCTTTCTTTTTATGAATTTCTTTGGCTCCCAAACCTCCATAGAGCCCCATGTAGCCATGGTTCTGAAAAATTGCATAATCCAATGTTTCTATTACACCTGCATCTTTTGCAGCTGCTGCAAGTTGTAAATTATGTTTTGCTAATTCATTTCGAAGAAATAGTCGTTTTTCATTTTCGTCGCTCAGACGATCGTATTCCTCCATTTGGCGGATTTCCTGCAATCGGGTCTGTACTGCAAAATAAGTTTGTCCCAAAGCAACAACTTCCTTGCTGGGATCAGCATTCTGAACAATTAAATAACATGCGTATCGGCTCAATTTAAAGCTTGGATATGAATGTGTTGCACCTGAGCCAACTTCGACCACCTCGTTGGCTTCAACGAGGTGGTCGTCTATAACTTGTCCACTGTTTAGGCAAGCTTTTTTAGCTTTTTGAATTACTGAAGTAAAATTTCGGAAGTCATTATAGTCAAGCACTTTCGCAAGTTGCCTCGCCATCCAAAATTCATTGCCGCTTTCATCAGATTGTTTGATTTGTTCAAACAGATTTTCATGTGGGTTCATCGGTTTCTTCGACATAACTTAATCTTTAGGGAACTATTAATAGTTGTTTATTTACAACTACGAATATAATCAATATTGATCACAATTGCCAATTAATTTTTTTCCTAAAATTTCGTTTTCCTAAAGTCATACAAACAAAAAGAGGACAATTGTCCTCTCAGTAATTCTATTTATTTAAAACCATTTTTAATCTTAATTACTTCTGCCACTGCAACAGCAATCTCTGCGCCGAAAATCCCGGGCCAAAACTGAGCATCATTCCATAATCTCCCTCCGGAATGTTTTTTTGCATGTATCGGTCCAAAACGTAGAGGACGGTAGCACTTGACATATTGCCATAATCGCGAAGTACAGCCTTTGTTTCATCTATATTTTTACCAAGCTGATGGAATAACCCTTCTACAATCTGCACAATTTTTTTACCGCCCGGGTGAAAAATCAGGTGATTCAAATCGTCGATCGTCAGGCCGTTTTTCTCCAAAAAAGGGAATAGCACTTCCGGAAAATGTGCTTCAATTTTATCAGGCACCGATTTATCCAAAACCATTTTCAACCCTGTATTACAGACATTGAA
>CAINVS010000165.1 GCA_903854205.1 uncultured Bacteroidota bacterium
CAATTGGCATCTGGTGTTTATCCATATTCTGTTTTTTCTAAAGATAGCAGAGGTAGTGTAGTAAGTATGAGCTCTAAACTTCAAAAAATCTAAAAAACTTTTATTGTTTAAGACTTTATTATCGAGCTAACAGGGTGACTTGTCATGGGCCGGTGAAGATCAGGCAGGAAATCAATTAGCTTCAGGTATCTATGTTTATACGCGCTATGGAAAAACGGCTAATCAGCCAAAACATAAATTAGCAAAAACAGCAACTTTGCAAATCTTGTAAAATAAATGGGGTTAATTGGGGATTGCGGATACTTCTTAATTGGAGTATCCGTTTTTTAATGTTATTTTTAAATTTTTATGGGTGCTGCCCATTATTTTAGCGGGTCATTATCTCAATTAATGAAAAGTGATTATCCTACTCTATTTTATATCTAAAAAATCAAAGAAAATATGAAAAAATAAATTTAGATCTTCGAAGACAGCTTATCCTGTTATCGTATTCTCAAGCATGAATTAGGGTCTTTAGATATAAAGAACCTACTTTTGCTGACTAGATAAAGATAAAAGACAGCGGCAGTCTTTTAGACAGATTTTTATTTTTCAAAAATCAATAGATTTTCAAAAGAAATAGGGTAGAACCAAAATAATAGAAGAAGACTTAAATGAAAATTCCAAAAAAAGAAAAATTAATCTATTAAAATGCAAATACAAATTATACCTGCCAATATTTTTTTTCACAAAACCTGGTCAGGAGGCACAAGCACAGAACTCTTCATTTATCCGCCAACAGCCGATTACACAAAAAAAGATTTTCAATTCCGGCTCAGTACTGCAACTGTAGAGGTCGAAACATCAGAATTTACAGAGCTGCCGGGTATTTTCAGAAAGATTATGATTTTGGAAGGGGAGACCGAACTAATACATGAAAATCAGTATAGCAAACTGCTCAGAAAATTCGATACAGACAATTTTAAAGGAGATTGGAAAACAAAATCTATTGGGAGCTGTGTTGATTTTAATCTGATGATAAAGTCAGATTTTACAGGTGATTTGAAATCATTAACTTTGGAGGTTGAGCAGACTTTACATTACCCACTGAAGAATAAATGCAGATTTTTCTTTTTTTATATATATACAGGAAAAATTGAAATAAAAATCAATGACCTCTGTCAGACCTTAGAAAAAGGAGATTTATTGGTATTTACCGATCCCGGTTTTGCTCATTTTTCGATTTTGGGCCTGGATGATGCCGAAATTGTAATGGTAAAAATTGAATAGGAAAGAGATTTATTGTTTGATAAACTTGAAAGGTTCGGAAACCCCATCAATTCTCAATATCCAAATACCATTGTGAAGGGATGAAATGTCGATGTTTGAGCTTGTTTTTCCATTTAAGACCTTATTACCTTTAATTGAAAATATTTGATAATTACTAATTTGGGATAACCCAATTACATTTAATGTATGGGAATTTATAGCAGCAAGCTTAATTTCGTCTGTTTTACTTTCTATAATACTGTTTGGAAGGCAGTCTGTAACGATTTCGTGAACTGTCAAAGTTATCGCTGAACTTGTTGATCCCATATCCTGAAGATTATATGATAACCTTATCCATCCGAATTCTGAGGAATTTTTACTGTAGGCAAAGTATTTATTGTTAATGACCATGTTTTCGCTGCAAAGCATACAACCGTAATTGCCCAGCATTATAGTATCATTGTTCCATGTTGATTGTCCTGTGCAGAACATAGTGTCGCCCATGCTGTAAAATTGCATGATATCTGCCCAGTTTCCAGGAAAGCTGCAAAAATCAAAATCAGGATTGACGATAAATACTTCCAATGTATTTGCCCCATCAACTACAGTCTGTCCTTTATATAAATTGAAAATAAGATCAAAACTGCCGTCACAGTCAATATCCATTGAGTCTTTTGATAATGTGCTGATTTGAGAAACAGACATTGAAAAATTTGGGTTTATTGAAGTCGTTCCTGAAGGAACTGTACCTGCCACTTGGCCTGAGAGTGTTTTTGCAATTATCAAAAAGAAAGAGCAAATCAGTATCGTTTTTTTCAATTTCAGGTCTTATTTTGTAGTTAATAAAAAAATGCTAAAGGCTCAAAATCTTAACGAAATAATTGTTTTAATTGCTGCTTGAATTTATAAAATATCACTATTAAACGGGTAAAATCAAAAAATACAAA
>CAINVS010000166.1 GCA_903854205.1 uncultured Bacteroidota bacterium
ACCGAACGACGGGTACGAATAATATCAGTAATATCCATAATTATTTGAATTTTAATATTTTATATTATTTAAAATTTACTTTGTAATTTCCAATGCATTCAATATAACTGAACAGGCCCAACGTATTTCTTCTTCTGTAATAATTAATGGCGGAGCTATGCGCAATGAATGGGAGTTAAACAGGAACCAATCAGTAATCAAACCATTTTTGATGCATTCTTTTATAACAGCCATGAGTCTGTCAAAGTTTTCAAGTTCCACTGCCATAAATAGTCCGGCGCTTCTAATTTCTTTTATATGCGGACTATTGCCAAGCAGTTCTATAAACAGTTTTTCTTTTTCCGGAATGGTTTTTATAAGTGTTTCAAATTCATCTTTTAAGGTTTGCATGGTTGCAAATGCTGCAGCAGCGCAGATTGGATGTCCGCCAAAAGTGGTAATATGACCTAAAACAGGATCATGTGTGAGCACTTGCATAATTTCATGACTGCTGATAAAAGTACCGATCGGCATTCCTCCGCCAAATCCTTTTGCCAAAAGTAAAATATCAGGAACAACATTGTATTGTTCAAAGGCAAATATGGATCCCGTTCTGCCGCAGCCTACCTGGATTTCATCAAAAATGAGCAGGGTTCCTGTTTCATCACAACGTTTTCTCAGGGACTGCAGATAACCTGTATTAGGTTTTTCAACACCGCCTTCTGCTCTCACAGTCTCAACTATTACGCAGGCACAGGTATTGTCTATCTGTTCCAAATCGTTCAGATTATTGAAGTTTAAATGCCGTATTCCAGGCAACAGCGGTCGAAAAGCCTGCGTAAAATATTCATCGCTCATCAGGCTCATAGCAGCAATAGTACTGCCATGATAAGCATTTTTAAAGGCCACAATATTTGGACGGCCGGTATATCGTTTTGATAATTTCAAGGCTCCTTCAGTAGCCTCTGCTCCTGAATTAACAAAGTAGCAGCAGTTTAGACTTTCAGGCAGCATTTCAGCTAATAAAGTTGCCAACTTAACCTGTGGCGACAATACAAATTCTCCATACACCAAAGTATGCAGATATTTTTCACTCTGTTCATTGATAGCCTTTAAAACATTAGGGTGTCTGTGTCCAAGATTGCTGACTGCAATACCTGAAATCAGATCCATATATTTCTTTCCATCTGTACTGTAAAGGTACATTCCTTCAGCTTTTTCAATTTCAAGCGCCATAGGTGCATCACTTGTCTGCGCTACATGTCTTAGGAATAATTGTCGATTGCTTAACATGATATATTTTACTTTAATAAACTACATATAGGGGTCTATAGCAGGCAGCTGAATACGTCTCCATAATCTTCCAGATAGAATTTACCTGCTTTAATATATTCCAAATTCTTTTTCAGATAATCTTCAAAATTGGAAAAAATTCCATTGATAAAAGGGCCCTGAATATCTTGAATTTCCATGGAAATTATTTTGCCATTTAGGACCATTTTTTTCTGGATCCAAATCTATACATGAGACAGCTGACTGCTGAAAATGGAATCCATTTTTTGTTCCACCAATTTTTTTTAATTTTATCTCCGTCCCAGTTTCCAATATTTTCTTTAATATGATGATCTATACATCCATCATCAAAAATTCCATTATTCTGGTGTTCGCACATTGAATCCCAATCCCATTTTGCCAATTCAAAAGAAAGAATTCTGTAATTAAAACAGAGGTTTTATTCTGTCTCATTGTTCAGAAGAAATGTCTTGTAATCCTTAGGAAGTTTAGCAGCTATTTCATATTCCCATGTTTCAATTTCTTTTTCACTTACTTTCTCAATGCTATAACCATCTATCAGTTTTTCAGAATAGCTTCTGAATATTTTAATCAGCTCTTTGTAATAATCAAGAACCACCATATTTTCTAAATTTTAAATTAAATTTAAATATACATCAGTTCCCGTAGCTGTTCTATTTTAGACAGGTATTTTTTATCTTGTGCCTTCAATTATTTATGATTCAAAGTTTACAATTATGACAAAAATACTGACAGGCATAAAAGTTTCCGCCCCTGCTACTGTAGCCAACCTCAACTGCGGAACAGACAGTTTAGCTATTGCACTCAAAAGTCCGGCCGATGAAATTATTATTTACAAATTTGGGCCGGCCGGTATACGTATCCGTTCCATCAGTGGAGACAAGAAAAAACTGAGTACCAAAATAGCAGAAAACACTGCAGGTCTTGCAGCGCTTTCTGTTTGGAGATTTTTGGTGGAAAAACATGGCGTTGATTCGGATATTGGTATTGAGCTGGAGATTAGAAAGAAGATTCCTGTTGATTCCGGACTTGGCTCTAATGAAGCCCTTGCAGTTGCGGGTGGCATGGCTGTTAATGAATTTTTTGGAGGCCTGCTAACCAAAAGGGAGTTATTACCGCTTTTGGCTGCTGCAGAATATGGGGTTTTGGGTGCAGTTTCACTGCCCTGCCTTGCAGCATCCCTTTTGGGCAGTTGTATGTTGGTGCGCGATGCAGATAGCTGTGACATACATCGAATAACTTTACCGCGTGGACTTTATTTTGCAATGATCTGTCCACAAGTGAACATGATTGAACAAATTCCTGCACAGGTTTCAATACAGGCGGCTATAAAACAGGCCGGGAATTTGGCTGCCTTAATATTGGGATTCAATAACACTGATTTTAATCTTATTTCACGTGCTATGGAGGATTCAATCATGGAACATCATATTTCAGGTTCTATTCCATATTTTGAAGAACTTAAAACTGTAGTAAAAAATTATGGGGCTTTATCATTTGGTATAGCTGATAAAGGGCCTACACTTTTTGCTTTTTGTAATAGTAGTGTGAAAGCAGAGGAATCTCTAAGTGCTATGGAAAGTATTTATAGTTCCAACAAAATAAAATACAATGCTTGGTTTTCTGCTGTAAATATGGAGGGTGCTGAACTCTCGTAGTTTATTAAAAAAATTCAACTGTTCCACAAAATATAAAAGTGTTCCACGTGGAACACTTTTATATTTTATACCTATTATAAATATAACTTTAAATTGATAATAATTTTGTTCCACGTGGAACATTACCATATTACTTCCTTTTTTAAATCTCCTTTTTTGGCTATAACTTTGATCAATCCATTATTTTTTGTGTGACAGGAAATAAAATTTAATTGGTTTGAATGCTGATCAATTAAAAGATTATTATAAATCTGTAGTATTTTAAAAGTATCAACATTTTTAATCTCTAGGTAAATATATAAAGCAAACATATCAGATTTTCCACCGGATTCATGTCCTATATATTTATAAACAGCAGTTTTATTATCAAGATAAAAAATAAGGTGTTTCTGTAAGTATTCCAATAGATAATCTTTTGTTTTTTGGTGTTCTCTATCAGTACCCAATTCAATTTTACTGTTATATTTCTTACAAAGAACAGGTTCCAAGTCATCAACAAATATTTTTACAGAAATTTCAATGCTTTTAGCTTTTGTATTATAATCAACCTCAGTAGAACTAATGTAAATAGGGTGAATGTCACCAATTGTAATAAAAGCTGCATACATCGAATAAATCAATGTTTTAGTCCATATAAAAAGCATATTCTTTGGTATTTGGATGTTTATTAGTAAACTTGTAAGTATTATCTGTATTGAAATTATATTCAATCAAAAATACAACCAATTTACAATATAATGAATTTTGGACTCTATTTCAATCTTGGAATTGAACATATAACTGATCCGTTTGGATATGATCACATTCTTTTTATTGTTGCAATGTGCTGCAATTATAGAGTATTTAAATGGAAAAATATTGTATTTTTGGTCACTGCTTTTACTATCGGACATTCAATTGCACTTGCAATGGCTGTACTGAATATAGTAGCAGTCAATTCAGCACTAATAGAATTTTTAATACCAATTACTATTTTGGTTTCCTGTATCAGAAATATGAGTTTTCCTCTAAGTAATATTCAGCCTCACAGTGTGGTTGCAGTTGAAAAAAATTATTGGGCTTATATTTTAATACTTATATTTGGACTTATACATGGTTTAGGTTTTTCAAATTTTCTGAAGGAAACACTTGTTGCGAATGAAAGTATTTTTATGCCTTTATTAGCTTTTAATCTTGGTCTTGAAGTTGGACAAATTATTATTGTATTTGTATGTTTAATGATAAATTTACTTTTTTTAGATCTCTTAAGAAAACATCCCAGAGATTGGACAATGTTTATTTCCGGTGGAGTTGCATCAATTGCACTACTTCTTTCTTTTGAAAAAGGATATTTACTATTTAGTCCAGTTTCTTAAAAATTCTTACATTTTAATGCTGTTTCTATTTTTTGGCGAAGTAATATTATTGAATCTATTTGTTTTCAATAAGTTAGATTAAATAAAAAAATGTTAAAATCTTAAGCCCTGAGAATCGAATAAAAATAACCTTACTGTACTTTGGTGTTATATATTCAATTCTCAGCGCGAATAAAATTAAGTTAAAAAACATAAAAATGCCTCTTAAATGACTAAAATATATTTTACACTTATCTCCATTCTAATTTCTACAAATTTAATTTTTGCTCAAGAGAGAGGATATGAAAAATTTAAACAATTGGAGGAGGAATTGCCCACACCAAATCAGTACCATAATGCTGCAGGTGCTCCGGGTCACGAATATTGGCAACAAAAAGCTGACTATGAAATAAGGGTAAGGTTGGATGATGAAACCCAAAGAATATATGGTGAGGAAATAATTACTTATTATAATAACTCTCCTGACATGCTCAATTATTTATGGTTGCAGCTTGACCAAAATATTTTTGAAAAAAATTCTGATCGTGCTCTGACTCAAACAAACAAAATTGATTTGAATATGGGTAGTGAGCAGGTCATGGATTTTCATGAAATGTTTGATGGAGGTTTTAAAATTGAAGAAGTAAAATCAAAATCGGGAGCAGCGCTAAAACATACTATAAATAAAACAATGATGAGAATAGATCTGCCTGCTCCTCTGAAGCCCGTAGGCAGTTATTCTTTTACTGTAAAATGGTGGTATAATATTAATGATGGTTTAAAAACGAGAGCCCGTTCCGGATATGAATATTATCCTGAAGACGGTAACTATATTTACAGTATTGCCACTTTTTACCCTCGCATGTGTTCTTACAATGAGGTAATGGGCTGGCAAAATAAGCAGTTTTTGGGCCGAGGAGAATTTACACTCAGTTTTGGTGATTTTAATTTATACGTTACTGTGCCGGAAGAATTTATTGTAGGGGCAACCGGCGAACTCCAAAATGCTAAAGAACTCTTGAAAAAAGAGCATTTTGATAGGTTGGAAAGGGCTAAAAATGCCAATGAACCTGTAATGATTATCAATGCTGAAGAGGCTGCTGCCAATGAAAAACTAAAAGGAAAAGGTACAAAAACCTGGCATTTCAAAGCAAATAATGTACGCGATGCAGCTTTTGTAGCCTCCAAAAAATTAATTTGGGATGCTCAGGGTGTGAAATTTGGGGATAGAATAGTTATGGCTACATCTTATTATCCTAAAGAATGTATGGGTCTTTGGGATAAATATTCAACCCGAGCTGTTGTTCACACACTCAAAGTTTATTCAAGATATACTTTTGATTACCCTTACCCTGTTGCAATTTCTAGTCATGCTAACTTTACAGGGATGGAATATCCAATGATCTGTTTCAATTTTGGCAGACCACGTGAAGATGGCAGTTACTCAGAACGTTTAAAATATGGAGTGATCAGTGTGATTATTCACGAAGTCGGACATAATTATTTTCCTATGATTGTCAATTCAGATGAGCGTCAATGGACTTGGATGGATGAAGGACTTAACTCCTTTTTGGAATATTTGGCTGAGCTGGAATGGGAAAGAGATTACCCTGCACGACGCGGCCCGGCACCAAATATTGTTGAGTATATGGCTGGTGATAAGGGTGGTTTAGAACCAATTATGACCAATTCGGAATCATTGATACAGTTTGGAAATAATGCCTACGGAAAGCCTGCAACAGCATTGAATATACTTCGCGAAACAATTATGGGCCGTGAATTATTTGATCATGCTTTTAAGGAATACAGTAATCGTTGGAAATTCAAACATCCTACTCCGGCTGACTTTTTCAGAACTATGGAAGATGCTTCAAGTGTAGATCTCGACTGGTTTTGGAGAGGTTGGTTTTATGGTACTGATAATGTGGATATAGCTTTTGATGAAATCAACTGGTATAAATTGAATTCTTTGGATCCGGAAAAAGAAATGAGTCTGCAGAAAATATGGGATGCCAAAGATCCTAAATATATAACAGATATCCGTAATAAAGAATCTGTAAAAGAAACAGTTATGGAGAAAAATCCTGAACTGAAAGATATTTATAACAACAGAGATCAATACAGAATTACACCTGAAGAATTAAAAAAAACGACCACTTTACTTAATAATTTAAGTGCTGAAGAAAAAACAATGCTTAATAAAGAATACAACTATTATGAAATAAAATTCAAAAATATTGGTGGTCTTGTAATGCCTATTATTATTGAATTAATTTTTGAAGATGGCAGCTCGGAAGTGCGATACATTCCGGCCGAAATTTGGCGATTGAATGCTAAAGAAGTGACTAAAGTCTTTATTGCCGAAAAGCCAGTAAAAGAATTTATTCTTGATCCTTATTTAGAGACAGCAGATACAAATAGAGATAATAATTATTTTCCGCAAAGAAGCAGACCGACAAGATTTGAAATGTATAAAAGTAAAAATTAAAAAAATGCCCTTTGAATTTACACTCAAAGGGCATTTTTATTTAAGTATATATTTAAGTATTATTTTGCTTTTTATACCTTTTATTTCTATAAAATAAAATCCGGGAGCAGTAACTGTGGGCATTTCAATATTATAATTATTTGAAATTGAGTTATAAAATTCTTTCTCAAAGGTAGTTTTTCCATAAATATCAAATACTTTAATTGATGTTAAATCAATCGGAATATTTAATATTGATACGATATTATTTCCGGGATTTGGATAAATAACTGGCTGATTTTTAAATTCAACGATAGAGGTAGAAAGTCCAGGCAAAATCTGCAGGCAATAATCCTCTGTTTCGCCATTTTGATATTGAGAACAAAGTGTAGGGGCTGTACTCCACTGTAATGCAACACGCATACGAGTAACTCCGGGAGCAGCATAATAAGGCAGATTTATACTACTGCTAATACTGTCGGTAAAATTCATCGTACCTTCAAAAACTTTTTCATCGGCGTCTGAAAAATCTCCATCATGATTGATATCAATCCAAATGCGAATAGCTTCCAAGAAATTATTTCCCTGCTCTATTGTGAAAGGAATTGCAGTACCAGCATCAGCTACAAAAATTGTTGAATCGTAAAAATGATAACCGTTATTGGCACCGGAACGATGAAAAAAATTAGCAAATCGGAAACTTTCAATCCAATCGAAGTCAGTATTGGTACCACGCATATCACAATACGTTGTTTCTAAACAACTTGTACAGCCATTAGTAGCAAAAAAATGAGAAGCCGAATAAGCACCTGTTGTATCTCCACAATCGGTTCTTATCTGAATTTCAAAATAAGAACAGGGGTTGATATTATTAAAGTTAAAAGAAGTTGCGGAAGTATTAATAAAAGTCCAACCGGGTTGCCCGTATTCCCGCCAACGCAACTGATAAGTATTTGCTGAAGGGGAAGCTGTCCAGGAAATATCTGCTGAAAACTGATCAGAATTTAGGGTAAGAATTTGAGAAGGCGGCATACAACAGCCTTCAGTACTGAAGTAGATAGTTTCACTGCTGCCGATTATTCCATTGCACCAACCATTTACGACTACTTCATAATGCTTGCATCGTGACAGGTTTTGATAAAAATAGGAATACTGATCAGTAACTGTAGAATCAAGCCAAACAGAAGTACCCTGATAACGGATGCGCAGACAAGTACTGTCAGTACCTCCGGCCCAATCAATAATAGCATTTGAATCAGAAACAGAATACAGATTCAGTCCGAAAGGAGCAAAACAACTGTCTGCAGGACAAGTATTTTGAATATCGAGTAATGTATTGTACAAATTCAACTGACCACCCGTTACAGATTGCGTGTTCAAAGCACTATTAGGTACAGTAGCGTTGATAATAGCTTCTTTCATAAGAAAAGCAGCCTGATGAGGATAAACCCTGGCCATACTCATAAATTTACCGCAAACTGTACTGTAAGCCAAAGCTATTGCACCTGTTACATGAGGAGCTGCTGCAGATGTTCCGCCAAAAATACCATGACCACTGTATGTAAGTGTAAAAACACCATCAGCAAAGGCCCCAAGATCTACACTTGTGGGACCATAACCTCCATTTCGGGTTCCAAAACGATTTAGATTTGTTACTGCTATGAGATAGTCACTTGTACAGGTTGTCGGTAAATCTCCAACAATATCAACATTTACATTATTGTTGGTTGTGGAAGCAACATTGATAATACCGTATTTTCCGAGGGTATCATAAAATGAACACCAAAGCGGAGCTTGAGCAGCAAACAAATTATCAACACCCCAGGAAGCATTTGTAGCAACTACAAAAGCACCCTGCTGCCCATTAGTCTGATTGTAAATTTTTCTTTGTGTAAGCGCATATCCATATGCACTGAGTATATTGGCCTCAGTTGTATTAAAATTATTTCTGATAAGCATTATTTTAACTTTCCAGTTCACACCGCTGACACCAATATTATTATTGCCAATTGCACCAATGATACCTGCCACTGAAGTACCATGTGCCCCAGCGCCGTTTGCTCCAACATTATCTGTCAATGTATTGCTGTTCCAACCCAGATAATCGTCTATATATCCATTTCCGTCATCGTCAATTCCATTGTAAATTTCAGCCCTGTTCACCCAAAGATTTTGAGCCAGATCCGTATGATTTATATTGGCACCATCATCTATTACAGCTACAACAATAGTATCTCCGGCTGCAGTGAGACCACCCTGTGTTATATCCCAGGCTAAATCAGCATCTATGTCCATACCGGGAGTACCACCACCCTGTCCGTTATTTATATATTGCCATTGACTTGAAAACTGAGGGTCGTTTGGCTGTGTGCTTCGCTGGTTGAGTTTATGATTTAATTGGGCATGTATAACATTGGGTTCTGTTCTTAATTTCTCTAATAAGTCAAGTTCGGTAATATTAGCATTAGCTGTTAATAACCAAATATTCATTCCGGGTATTAATTGTTCTTTAGCTTGTAATTCTGTCGATTTTCCATTAATAGAGGAAAATCTAAAAATTAAATATCTTATATCTGTTTCTTTCTTAAATTCAACCAAAAACTGTCCGGGCACAAACTGTTGCGCAGAAGTTATAAAATAAAAAAAAAGGAGAAAAATTGAAAAGGACAACCTTATAAATGCCATAAAAGAAGTATGATTATACATCAAAAGAAGTACTATGATAGGGATATAAAATCAATAGCTTTCAAGATAAGTTCGCTTCGCGGAGCCTTCGGGAATTAACTAGACATAGTTAACTTCGTTAAAACTCAGATTTCGGAATTATAATAAACGATAATAACAGTATTTTAAAACTTACACACTTAGAGGGATTGTGTCAAATTTATTTAAATAAGTTATTATATATTA
>CAINVS010000167.1 GCA_903854205.1 uncultured Bacteroidota bacterium
TAATCTGTCAACTTTTTTTGATTGTCAGTAGACATATAAAAATATCTGAAATGACCATTTACAGAACCAGATTTAAATGCATACAACAAAGACTTAGTGTCTGTACTTTTATTTTCTTTATACATATCCGGCACTTCAGTAAGCTCTTGGTGTTGGGCAAAAAGTTGCGTTGTATGAAATAAAATGTATGTAAGAAAAATATATTTTCTCATGAATCAGTTATTATTACAATGATGATGATTATTATCTGAAAATATAGTCTACGCCCCATACTTGTGTTAATAAAGTATCCGGTGCATCGAGTATTTTTGCAGCCTTGGGGGGTATTGGTGTTACTGGAGAATTAGCAACAAGATAAGATTTCATCACCGAATGTAAAGTATGATTGGTATTTTCCGCATCCATAACTCCTTTCATGCGACACAACATATCGCTAGGATCTCCATCTCTTTCACAAGCACAAATTGTATAAGTAGATTTAGCATCTAAAGGCTTGCCTCCAATAACTATCTCTTGAACTCTTTTTCTTTTACTTCCAAAAGCATTGAAGCTTACCTCCATCCCTTTAAATTTGATAACCCAACCTCCAAATCGCTCTGCTGCATTCTCAGCAAATACGGTGTTTAGTTCTTTTTCTAGCCATTCTTTAATTTGCTTTCCTGTTACTTTTCCAGTACGAACAGTACTATCAACAGGTAACATATCAAAAAGAAATCCTTCAGTAATAGGTATATTCCCTGTATGATCTGGCGTGGTTCGAGGAGGACAAAAACGGAAACCATTGGATAGCACAATGTCTACATCTTTCATTTGCCAATGCAACGCGTTTAAAATCATCGTGTCAATTGGATTTTCCACTATAAAATAACGATACAAAGGAATAGTGCTATAACCAATTACCTGGTGAATTGTAGACTCAAACGGAGCTTCATTTTTTTTAATAACCGCTGCCATTTTTTTGTCTTCAATAATTTTTTGGGATTCAATTTCAACCAACTCGTAAGTATCTTTAACAACGTTGCCATTTTTTATGGTAAGATTTAATTTCCCAACAAAAGAACCAAATGCACCAGGTTCTACAACTTTTGAATATTTGCAAACAATGGGCTTTCTAACTCTTTCGTGCGTATCTCCGCCTAATATATAATCGACACCTTTGCATTCCGGTAAGCTTGCCAAATTAATCTGTTGAGACAACCCTAGATGTGCAATCACAATTACATAAGCACAATGTTCCTGATTTCTTAATACATCCACATAATGAGATAAGTTTTCTTCAGGCTTAGTATAAATAATGCCTTTGCTATAATTGGGTGACTGCCTTATTGGAACTAACGGATCTGTGTAACCGATAAACCCTATTTTCACTCCTTTTACATTCCATATATGATAAGGTTGAAAAATGAATTCTCCTTTTTTTCCTTCACCTAAATCATGATACATATTTGCGCATATCTTCGGCGCATTTAATGACCCAAGCAAATGCTGCATGGCAGCTTTATAATAAATTACTTCCCAATTCCCTGGTAGGTATAAGTCGTAATTCAATTCATTTAGAATAGGCACCAATGCGTCACCTGTTGTTTTCACTGATAACTCACTTCCCTGAAACATGTCTCCGGTATCTAAAATAAATGTGTGTGGATTATTTTTCTTTTGCTGCGAAAAATACGTTGCCAATTGGGCATACCCACCAGTTTTACGAAAAACAGCTTTATCATTTTCCCAAAATAATTCATCATGTGGATGAATCTGGCAGTGCACATCAGTGGTTTGTAAAATTGAAATGACAAATGACTTGCCGGCTTCATCAATCTCATCATCATTAGAAAATTTTTCAGCAGCAGCAACCATAGGAGCAGCAGAAATAAATGCCGCACTTGCACTAAATGCACCAAGTTTTTTTATAAAGTTTCGTCTGTTGTTTTCCATGGCAATTTTATTTTGTGCAAATTATTTAGATGAGATTTTACTTTTGTCTTTTACATCTTTATCGGCCTGTTCCTTTTTTTTCTGTGCAGAAGCTATAGGTTTGAATGGCCCAAATTTATGTTGATTGGCAGTAAAAGAATCTGCATAAGGTCCAAAAGGATGATCGATTGGTTTTTTAGAAATGTCTGGCCAATCCTTTGGGACATTGATGTGAGGTCTGTTTCTGGAAACAACAAATGCAGCAACATCCCAAGCTTCTTCATCACTCAACATCGGGTTTTGATAATTCACTCCTTGAGGCATATTGTATTTTACATATTTAGCAAAATTGCTGATTCGATATAACCCAGCGCCATCATTAAAACTATGTTCGCCCCATAATGCCGGATAGGTA
>CAINVS010000168.1 GCA_903854205.1 uncultured Bacteroidota bacterium
AGGATATATTTTTTGTTTCCTTGCTTCCTCCAAACCAACTTGTTCTATTTTAATTAACCATTTTTTGTAAAGATTTTTTATTTTTTTGACATCTTTCAGCCTTGGGTCATTGGGGTTAGGGTGGGAATTTTTAGGATTTCTTATTTTGCGAGCCACTCTTTTATTTGGATGCTCACAATATTTGAAATAGTAATTATGTAAAATTCTACTTTTTCCTGAATTTATATAGATTTGATAGAATCCATTAGTCCGTTGCCTGAAAAGTACATCATAAACAAAAAAGTGTGCACAAAAAAGCTGATTTCGTTGGTCAGCACATTTTCCAACATTTCTGCAATCTGTGCTCGAACAGGGATATACGTCAGAATCTTCGGGTTTGTACGGATAACCATAGAGTAAAGTACTTCCCCATCTATCTTTTGCAGCATTTAGTATTGTTTTTATGAGTAATAGTGTGTCATTTTTTAAAGAATTGCAGTTACATAAACTGGATGTTAATTTAAAGTTGCCATCTAAAAGTATGCAGGAATCTTTGTCTTGTAATAAAGATAACTGACCAAAAAGGTTTTGAGATATTAACAATGCTAAACCAAATAATACTTTTTTGAATAGGTTACTTTTTTTCATTTTAATGTCTTTTATTAGATTCTTTTTCATTAAGCACAGGCTTCTTTGAGTTTGCCGATCTGTTCGGCGAGTTTATCGTTGGAGTTCTAAATGTTAGTTATTGTCAAAGGGCTAATAGGTGTAAAATTAACAAAGAGAGTTTAAAAATCCGCACATCCACATATCACCACATTCGCACATTATAACAGGGGTAATTAAGGAATGTATTTTGAATATGCAAGTGGATTGTTAATACAGCACTCCTGTTATTAAACACAAAACCTATCTACAACTTTATCTCCACTAAAATCCCCTCCAAAGGGAAATGCAGCAAAAATTCAAAACTGGAGTCCTTTTCTGAAGTCTCCTTCATCGAAAGACAGGCTGTTCGCAGATTTGCAGCAATTTCAGGCAGTTTTTTCTTCAGTTTTTTTCTAAATTCCTCATAGGGTAGGAGCAGGTCAGTAATCAGCACTTTTTTGTCATTTCGACTCAACAGATAATCGAGGCTGCCCTTAAAATACTGCTCAGCTTTGCTATGTCTGAAAAGAACTCCGCTTTCAATTTCCTGAGGAGCATAGCGCTGTTGCAGGGTTTTATGAAAATTTTCCGAGAATTTGAGTAGGGTAGCGCTGTCCATGAAATTGTCAAATCTAAACTGACGCAGTGCATGTGCCGCAGTTCTATCGCGCAAAGCATGCTCATAACTCAGACGGTCAGCTCTGATAAACAAATGCAGCATGTGAGCAAGTGCCTCGTTGTCAACGCCCATATCCTCCGGTACAAGCAGCGGATTTCTGTAATAATAGGGGCTTCCCAGAATAGGCTCCGGTTCATCCGTAAACCAGGCCAAAGCCGATTCCAAGAGCGCTGTAGGATGAAACTGCTCACCACTGTAGGGACTGAGATAGTGAAAGCTTTCTTCCGGTGCAGAGCAATTTTCAATCTGTTTCGGATATTCAAAAATGGTTGTTTTTAAAGGAATTTCTTCCGCCTTCCAGGGCCATAGACATACATCCGACATAACATCCACTGCAGGAAGCTCCGCTTTGCCATGATGAAAAACCCTGTTTAGCCAATCTGTACCCTGATTTTTACCCCTATGTTGCGGAATAATCGGCAAAACAAGATAATCCCTTGCACGGGTAAAGCCCACATAGAGCAGGCGTACTTCCTCATCCAGCGCATCCTGTTTGATTTTTTTGCGGTCGTGATGATTTTCAATGGCAGTGGCCAAGGCATGTTTTTCCAGATCTCCATAAGGATTGATCCAATAACAGATCAGCCTCCCGGCCAAGGGGTCTTCCAGATTCACCCCTTCATTTTCCGATACAATTCTGGCATCAAAGAGCTTCTCTTTGAGATTGTTACTCAATTCATAACAGATAACCAGCGGCCATTCCAGACCCTTGCTTCTATGGTAAGTAAGCACATTGACCGAGTTAATATCGCTGCCGCTGCCCTGTTCGTCTTTTTCATTCCTCGCCAATTCTTCCAACCAAAGCAGAAAACCGCCCAGTGTTGCGGCATTGTGCAGCCTTTTACAGTTTTCCTCATATTGCAGTGCCAAACTTCTGAGGGCATCAATATTGTCGAAACGCTGTTGGGCATTGCCCCAGGCTGCTGCATAATGTCTGATATTAAACTGTTCTACCAACAAATTCATGATTTCTGAGGCCGACATTTCCTGTGTCTGTCTGCGCATTTCTGCCAAACGGCCAATAATGGGTTCCGCTTCACCCCAAAGTTCGTAGCGGCTTTTATCGCTATGTGTTTCTAAAAATTCAAGACGGTTTTCTATAATGTCTTCCAAGGGAAGCTGTTGCATCAATAACATGATCTCGGCAATAGAGACGCTGTCCTGTTCATTAAGAATAAACTTGAGGCAGGCCAATAGGAGAGCTGCTTCCGGTGTCTGCATCAGCCCGGCCCTTGAGATAGAGGCATTTAATCCCTGATTGTGGAGCTCGGCAGCAATTGTCTGACAGGAAAAATTGGACCTGCAAAGGATGGCAATGTCTCCCGCTAATAGTTTTCTTGGCTCAGCATCGCCCTTTCCGCGTATCATCAGCCCCTGTTCCAGCAACTCAGCTGTAGCCTTGGCAATAGCTTTGGCAATCCATTCTCCTGCGGGTTTGTCATCCGTGCAGCTGAAAACCCATTGTTGTACAGCATGCTGAAGCCCTTCGGGTTCATTTGATTTTTGAAGCTG
>CAINVS010000169.1 GCA_903854205.1 uncultured Bacteroidota bacterium
CCATCCTGATTTGTAGCAGTTATGATAACTGTATTATTGCCCTGAACCAATGGAACATTGATGGCTGCAAAACTTGGACCGTTCAGATTGAAGTTTGTATAAGCTGCGCCGTTCACCGTGAATGTTACATTTGCAGCACTGTTCACATTGTTGATCTGTGCATTGATGGTCTGAGTTGCATTTGGTGAATTGAAAGGACTGTTCTGCGGATTGGTAATCATTACTGTAGGCGGAGTTGCATTTCTCACCGGCTGATAGTTGATTGCAGCCTGATCGCTGGCAGTGCCGTCCTGATTTGTGGCAGTAATAATAATGGTATTGTTGCCCTGAACCAAAGCAATGTTATTGGCAGAGAATGCAACACCGTTAAGTGTGAAATTACCATTTGGTACCCCGTTTACAGTAAAGGTAATTCCTGAGGTATTGCTGATATTTGTTACCGTTGCATTGATATTGGCAGTCGCAGCAGAGCTGTTGGACTGTTCTCTTGACGGAATTGTAATGATCACAGTAGGCGGAGTTACAGTTCTCACGGGCTGATAAACAATCACTGTCTGATCACTTACAGTGCCATCCTGATTAGAAGCACTTACTAAAACCGTGTTGTTGCCCTGATTCAAACCGATATTCTGGGCGATAAAACTTATACCGTTAAATGAAAAATTGTTGTTTGGAATTCCGTTTACAGTGAATTGTATATTGGCACTATTGCTGACATTTGTAATAGTTGCGTTGATAGTTTGTGTAGCATTTTGTGTTGTAAATGGATCAATTGTGGGATTAGTGATAGTAACAGTAGGGGGTTGAGGAACAAGTACAGGTTTGTAGATAATAATTGTCTGGTCACTTGCATTGCCGTCCTGATTGCTGGCATTGATCAAAATAGTATTGTGTCCCTGATTCATTGCGATATTATCAGCAGTAAAGCTGGTTCCGCTGAAAGAGAAATTACTGTTTTGTATGCCGTTTACAAAGAAATTAACATTGCTTCTGCTGGGAACATTCGTTATGGTAGCACGGATATTGGCCGTAGAAGAAGCAGATGTAAAAGGATCTGTAGTTGGCAAAGTAATAATAACACTGGGTTGTGCCGGTATGCGTACATTCTCAAAAATAATGACAGTCTGATCGCTGGCATTGCCGTCGTTATTGCTTGCTGAGATTACAATGCTGTTGCTACCCTGTTGAAGGGCAATATTGCTTGCAATAAAGGCGGTACCGCTGAAATTGAAATTGCGTACGTTTTGGCCGTTTACTGTAAAGGTCACATTGTTTGCGCTGCTCACATTTGTGATGCTGGCACGAATGGTTTCAGACGGGTTTTGAGTGCTGTAAGGATTGGCATTTGGCGCAGTAATATTTACAGTCGGCGGATTTAACGCAATCGGCTGATAGTTGATATTGATCTGATCACTTGCAGTTCCGCCTACATTTGTAGCGGTGATTACAACCGTGTTGTTGCCCTGCAGCAATCCAATGTTGTTGGCACTGAAACCTGTTCCGCTAAAATTAAAATTGCGGATAGTCTGGCCATTGACAGTAAAGGTTACATTGCCGGCAGAAGCTACATTTGTAATAGTAGCATTGATATTGGCAGTAGGTGAATTGGTATTGTATGGGTCGGACGCGGGATTTGTTATGCGTACAGTCGGTGGATTTGGATTATTGTTAATAATCTGATTAGGAGAATAAACAATATTCACCTGATCTTCCTGAGAACCGCAGGCATTGGAAGCCTTGATGCGGATGTTATTGTTGCCCGGATTCAGAGCTATGTATGCTTCAAAAGCATCGGTAGTAGGATTAAAACTGTAGTTGGTAATTGCAACATTGTTAACATAGAACATCAGGCCGCTGTTGGTTTCAACATTGCGGATGCTTACAGCAATTCTGGTGTTTTGTACTTCAGAGCTTGCATTCTCATTGATTGGAGTAGTAATTTGAACCTGAGGGCATGGAACAACAGGATTATTATTGAAATTATTGTTATTGTTATTGTTATTGTTAACATTGTCGCTTGTTCTTCCGTCACTAAGACGAAAGTGCAGGAATAAGTTTGCGTAGTGATGGATATTACCCATGCCGCCACCTCTGATAACGCCATCAAAATCGTCTTTAAATGTCCAGTTTACACGATGTCCAACCCCTAAGGCAAAACGTGGTGTAACCCAATAACCAAGTTCTATACCGACATTAGGTGTGATTATAGCTTTGTATTTACCTGCCAGTGAGCCATCCATCCAAGTCTCATACTCTCCATCACGCCCATCTATCAGGCGATTTGTAATTTCTGTTTCGCTAAGACCTTCTAGACTGTCAATATCATTGTACAATGAAAAATATTCATCGTTTAATGCACTAGTATTATTTAATTGATCGTACTTAACGCGGTACCAGCTGATACCTACACCTCCATAAAGAGAAAGCCAGATACGATTTTTGCGTCTGAGATTTTCAAAATTTAATCTACCCTCCAAGGCTAAGTCATGAAATGTAGTTCTATGGTTGTGAAAAACAAAATTACTTCCACCATTTGATACTGAATAATTCGGATTTGAAAGATTTCCGGTTGTTCCATTTAATGTTTGATTGCTGAATGGTGTGCTACCTGTAATATCGGTTTTTTGAAAATCTTGACCATAAGTCAGCGTCCCTAAGTACCGCATTCTCAAATCAAATGATAAGGGTGCAGTAGGGCTGTAAAAAATATTTTTGCCCAGATAAAATCCGCCGCCGCCGCCGCCGACGATGGTTTTTACATCGCTTTGCTGCCAGGCAGCACCGCCGTTGAGGCCCAAAAACCAATGGCCTCCGTAACCGTCCTTCTTGTCGGTCTGTGCACTTAGGCTATTCAGACCGCTCAGACCCAAAAGAAGGGCGAACATAAGATAGTTAATAATAGATTTCATAGATAAGTATTTGTTTAGGATTCCAAATAATAGTTGACTCGTTTGCTAAAAATTGCTGTTTAAACAAAATTCTATATTGAAACAGACCACTATCGTGCCAATTAGAAGGATTGAAAAATCTTTTGCAAAGAACGCTTTTTTATGTAAAAAATAGACCAAAAAATGATAAACTTGCATGAAATCAGGACTTTTCAGGTTTACCGGTTTATAGAAAATTGAAATATGTTTAAAAAAACGGTTCCAATTTAACACATTTTAAGGGGAAATTAACGTTTTCAGCATAATATGTTGCCAAAGTTAAAGAATATTATTCTATGCAGCCATTAAAAAAATAGCGTTGATTTATGAAAACAGTAAGTGCTGCAGAGGCATTGAAAGCAGTGAAAACCGGGCACAATATTTTTATCCATACAGCTGCCGCTGCACCTCAGGCATTAATAAAAGCACTGGTAGAAAGAGGACCCGAATTGCGGGATGTCAAAATATATCAGTTGCATACCGAAGGTCCTGCACCTTACAGTGATGAGCAATGGGCCGAAAATTTTGAAGTAAATGCCCTCTTTATAGGAGCCAATATAAGAAAGGCTGTACAGGCCGGCCGGGCCAGTTACATACCCATTTTTCTGAGTGAAGCGCCAATTTTGTTCAGAAAACAATATATTCCTTTGGATGTTGTTCTTATTTCGGTTTCACCGCCCGACAAACATGGGTTCTGTACACTCGGGGTTTCTGTTGATACTACACTTGCTGCAGTACAGACTGCTCAGATTGTTATTGCCCAAATAAATCACTTTATGCCAAGAACTCATGGGGATGGCATTATCCATATCAATCAGATTACCTATGCTGTGGCATGTGATGAACCTCTTTATGAATCAATACCGGGCCCTATATCAGAGGCCGAGCAAAAAATAGGAGAATATGTTGCTGCACTGATTGAAGACGGATCTACTCTGCAAATGGGTATAGGGGCTATTCCCAATGCCGTACTTGCCTGTTTGGGGAATCATAAAAATTTGGGTATTCATACCGAAATGTTTTCGGATGGTGTTTTGCCACTTGTGGAAAGCGGTGTGATAAACGGCAATGAAAAAGTAAAACATCCCGGTAAAATTGTTTCAAGTTTTGTGATGGGCAGCCGTAAACTTTATGATTTTATCGATGACAATCCTCTGGTGACTATGCGCGATGCCGGCTATGTGAATCTGACCGAGGTGATACGCAAAAATCCAAAAGTTGTGGCTATAAATTCTGCAATTGAAATTGACCTTACAGGTCAGATTTGTGCCGATTCTATCGGAACTGCCATGTATTCCGGAGTTGGCGGACAAATGGATTTTATTAGAGGTGCGTCACTCTCTTATCAGGGAAAACCTATTATTGCTTTGCCCTCCACAACCTCAAGAGGGGAGAGCCGCCTGGTCAATTGTCTGAAACCAGGAGCCGGTGTAGTAACTACAAGAGCCCATGTTCATTATGTTGTTACTGAATATGGCGTTGCAAACCTTTATGGGAAAAACCTGAAAGAAAGAGCTAAAGCGCTGATTGAACTGGCACATCCCGATCATAGAGAGCGTTTGGAAAAAGAGGCAAAAGAAGTTAGATTTATATACCAATGACATGAATGATTATTACAATAAAATAAAAAACAATCCTGAAGCGCTGCTTCATTTTTTTGAGCATATGCCAAAGGGGGGAGATATTCACCACCATGCACTCGGTGCTTTGTGGGCAGAGGATATTATGAAATATGCTGCTGAACAGGATTTTTGGATTGAAAGCGAGAGTGGTCAATTGTTTAAAACAGAAACAGAAAACTGTTTAAATGTCAAAAAGGAATTGGACAAAGAAGCATTTAGGGAATTTTGTATAAAAAAATGGTCGGTTGCTCATTTTGACCCTAATGATAACAATGGACACAGTCACTTTTTTGATGTTTTTCCCAAAATAGCACCCGCCTTTATCGGTTTTGAAAACTATTGGCTGGAAAGAATTGCTGATCAAGCAAGAAAAGAAGGTTTAATTTACATTGAAACAATGATAGAATGTCCTTCAGAATCAGAAAGAGTTTGGAATTTAGGACTTCTGTATGACAATGAGATTTCAGAAAATGCCGATATCTCCGTATTTGAAGCATTTTACTGTTTTCTGAAAGAAAATGGATTACAGGATGCTGTAAAAAATACAGTTACATTACTTGAAGCTTGGAAAAAATCGGCAGAAAAAGCAGCAGAAGTAGAACTCTGTTTTCAACTTTATGCGGTTCGCAATTTGGATCCGCGTCAGGTGTTGGCGCAGTTGATTTTGTGTTATGAAGCAGCTGCTATCTCTAAGCATGTTGTCGGTGTAAATCTTGTTGCCCCTGAGTATCATGAAAATACGTTAAAGTTTTACAGTATGCAGATGAGGGCCTGCCGCTGGCTGAACAGTTTGTTTCCGCAAGTGAATCTGGCCCTTCATGCCGGCGAATTGAGCAAGGATATTGTAGAAGAATCTCATTTGAAATTCCATATTGATGAGGCGGTTTCCATTGCCAAAGCCAAGAGAATCGGGCATGGTGTAGACCTGCATTGGGAGCATCACAGAAACCGCATCCTGGATTTTATGAGTGAAAAAGGTTGGGCCATTGAAATTTTACCCAAGAGCAATGATTTTATTCTGAATATCAGCGGTGATGAGCATCCTTTCGAAACCTATCTCAGGTCGGGCGTTCCCGTAATAGTCGCAACAGACGACCCCGGGTTGTTGCGTTGTACCTTGGCGGATCAATATCTGTTTTTGGCGCAACACTACAGTTTCCTCGATTATGACGATTTTAGACAATTCTCTTTAAACAGTATCAAGTACAGTTTTTTACCTAAAATTAAAAAAGAACAGCTTCTTTTGAAATTGACTGAAGATCTTGGTATATTTGAAAAATCAATTTTAGGAAATTAGATGAAATCATGTTTTTGTAGATCTGTACAATTAATTACATTATGACAATTATACGCAACATTGCCTTAGGAATAGTGCTGCTTTTTTCACTATACTCCTGCGATAAAAGAAATGATGATCTTTGGAATCTTGAAAAAGATCAGATTAGAAATTATCTGTTGAGTTTAGGCATCACAGATTTTACAGAGGATGAATCGGCAGGCTATTTTTACTATTTCACGGATTTAGACAGTATAAGCGGAGGTCGACCCAATGTCAATTCGACTATTGAGGTACATTATGACGGTAAAATCTTCAATGACGGCATTTTTTATCAGACTACGCCCGGGCAAACAGAACGTATTCTCCTTTCTTCAACTATTATAGGATGGCAGTTGGGCTTACAGAACTTTTTTATAGGCAGTTCAGGTGTTTTGATCATCCCTTCCAGACTGGCATACGGAAAAGATGGACTTTATGATGATTATGGCAATGAGATTATTCCTCCAAACAGTATTCTCGTTTTCGAAATAAATCTTGTAGAAGTACATCCGCATTTTTAACCCAAAATCTAGCGATAATAAGAGTTTATAGAATAGATTCGCTTACTATCATAAAAACTAAAAATACGAGCCTCGGACATTAAGTAAAAGATCTTTTTAATGGTTTTAGCCTTTTGAAATTTGAAAATCAACGATTTTTGTAAATCTTTTCCTGCCGGAGGCTTTCTTTTTTTTTGATAAAAAAGTAACAAAAAATCAAGTCGCAGCTAACGATAAAATTGGGCGTTGTCACCATTGCTCCTGACAATAAGTTTCCACTCATGCCCAATTTTCTCTGACCTGCGACACCTCAAAATTTAAAATTTAAAAAAGTTATACATTTTATTTGTAGGTTAGACGGATCTTGGTTTAACAAATTGGTATTATAACGAAACCCCTCAATGCCGAAACATTGAGGGGTTTTTATGTTATGAAAAACCGATTGGATATTATGGTTTTTTAATTTCAAAATTCTCCAAAAACTTTGTAGTGAAATTTCCTGCTATAAAGTTTTCGTCATACATCAGCTGCTGATGGAAAGGAATAGTGGTTTTTACGCCTTCAACCACAAATTCATCCAAAGCACGGCGAACCTTGTTGATACAATCCTCGCGTGTACGCGCCCGGCAGATGAGTTTTGCAATCATAGAATCGTAAAATGGAGGAATGGTATAACCTGCATATACATGCGTGTCTACTCGAACACCATGGCCTTTAGGACTATGAAAAGAAGTAATCTTGCCAGCAGAAGGACGGAAACCGTTGTAGATATCCTCTGCATTGATGCGGCACTCAATAGCGTGCATTGTTGGGAAGTAGTTGATACCTGAGATAGGCTCACCCATTGCAATTTTGATCTGCTCACGGATAAGGTCATAGTCAACAACTTCTTCAGTGACAGTGTGTTCTACCTGAATACGGGTGTTCATTTCCATAAAATAGAAGTTCTTGTGCTTGTCGACCAGGAACTCAATCGTACCCACACCTTCGTAATTGATAGATTTGCCGGCAAGTATCGCAGCTTCTCCCATACGTTTACGCAAATCTTCATCTAAGAAAGGAGATGGAGATTCTTCCACCAATTTTTGGTGACGGCGCTGAATGGAACATTCGCGTTCAGAAAGGTGACAGACTGTGCCATATTGGTCGCCGGCAATCTGGATTTCAATGTGGCGGGGTTCCTCCACAAATTTTTCCATATACATACCATCATTGCCGAAAGCTGATTTAGCTTCTTTTTGAGCAGCTTCCAAAGCTGGTTCAAGTTCTTCTTCTATATAAACAACGCGCATGCCTTTACCTCCGCCGCCGGCTGTTGCTTTGAGCATAACAGGGTAGCCGATTTCGAGTGCTGTTTTTTTAGCAACTTTTACATCGCGAATCAGACCCTCGGAACCCGGTACCACCGGTACACCGGCTTTGATCATAGTTTCTTTGGCGGTGATTTTATCACCCATTTTCATGATCTGCTGTGGTGTCGGACCGATGAATTTTACGTTGTACTGAGCACAAATCTCAGCAAAACGTGCATTTTCGGCCAAAAAGCCATAACCGGGGTGGATTGCATCGGCATTTGTAATTTCTACCGCAGCCATAATATTTGGAATATTGAGGTAGGAAGCCGAGCTTGCCGGCGGGCCGATACAAACAGCTTCATCGGCGAAACGCACATGAAGGCTGTCTCGGTCGGCTGTAGAATAAACAGCTACTGTTTTAATGCCCATTTCTTTGCAGGTACGTATAACGCGCAAAGCAATTTCGCCTCTATTGGCAATCAATATTTTTTTGAACATAGATAGGAAGGAGCTAGGTTTTAGGTAATAGGAACAGCATGTTCACAACAAGGGTGAACTTTAGGTCGATTAGACTTAAGCCGGTTCAACTAAAAAGAGTACCTGCTCATATTCAACAGGACTTGCATCTTCTACCATTACTTTAACGATACGACCGCTTACTTCAGCTTTAACATCGTTGAAAAGTTTCATAGCTTCAATGAGGCAAACTGTAGAATCAGGATTGATTGTATCTCCAACTTTAACAAAAGAAGGTTTTTCCGGAGTAGAAGAACGGTAGAATGTTCCAACCATCGGAGATTTGATCTCCATGTATTTAACATCTGATTTTGGTGCTTCTTCAGTTTTAGTTTCAGTTTTTACCTCAGTTTTTTCAGTCATTGCAGGAGTTGTAGCCGGTTGTGTCATCATTTGTGAAGACATCATAGGTGTACCCTGCATCATTGTAGGCTGTACCATTACCTCTTTCACTTTGTGGTAATCTTTAGTACGGATGCTCATGGTCAATTCCTGCGATTCATATTTGAATTCGCTGATATTGGTTTCCTGCAGCAGTTTGATGAGTTCTTTGATCTGTTCGAACTTCATATAATTTGGTTTTTATAAAGGAAAGAAAAGTTTTTAAAACTATGATCAAAAGGCAAAGGCGTAAGGATTTCTACTTTCGCCAAATCTCTAAATTTTAGCTCTTAACGCGCTCCATATATTCACCGGTTTCGGTGTTGATTTTTACCAGATCACCTGTTTTGATAAACAGTGGTACGCGAATTTTTGCACCTGTTTCAACTTCTGCAGGAGTAGTTGTATTGGTAGCAGTATCGCCCTTAAGACCCGGCTCGATGTAGGTGATGGCCAAAGTTACGTATTGCGGCATCATTACTGCCAAAGGAATTTCTTTAACGGCATGGAAAATAACATCACAGATTTGACCTTCTTTAATGAATTCAAAGCCTTCGAGCATATCTTTTGAAATGTCGATCTGCTCATAAGTATCCTGATTCATGAAGTGCAAACGTTCGTCCTGTTCGTACAAATATTGATATTGACGGCGTTCGACGCGAACATCATCTACTTTGTGACCGGCACTGAAGGTATGATCCAATACTTTTCCTGTGGTCAGACTTTTGATTTTTGTACGGACAAAAGCATTGCCTTTGCCAGGTTTTACATGCTGAAATTCAATGATAATAAAGGTATCGTGATTCATTTCGATACACATTCCTTTGCGAATGTCTGAAGTAGTTGCCATCTTGTTTTTTTGAAATTATGATTATACTAATCTTATATTTGAGGCAAATATAACTAAATCACTTAAATTTGTAAACTTGCCGACCCGCGTTTTTAATTTTCCCTCATATTTTTAGCATGACAGACCAAATTTATATATACAGCGAACAAAACAGTCCGAGATTGCTATATGCTTTCAATCTTATTTTTAAGGATTTGCTGGGCTTCGACAAAATTAACATCATTTCCGGAATTTCCGAATTTAATCAGATTGAAAATGCACCAAAGCTTAGTTATGGGGTTCAGATCTCTAAGAAAATTCCTTATTTGGCTTCAGGCAATAGTGTTTTAATAATGGAAAAGGGTATTGGGGATCAAAAGCCGCATATGCTGTCGGGCGAGTTGTACCCCTGTTTTTTCGGGCATAGTGATGCCCGTTCATTACTTCCTTTTGATTTTCCTGCACTTGCTTTCTGGTGCTGCAGCCGATACGAAGAATATCAGCCTTTTGCAGCCGACAATCATGGTCGTTTTTCGGCAGAACGCAGTTTTGCTTTCCAAAATGGTTTCTTGCATTTGCCAATACTTAACCTCTGGGCGGAGGAATTGAGAAAGAAATTGCAACATCATTTTGAGATGCCTCCCCAAAAGGAATATAAATTTATTCCGACTTATGATATTGACTATGCCTGGGCTTACAAATACAAAGCAGTTTGGAGGCAGATTGCTGCAGCCGGGCGGGATTTATTAAAGGGTAGGGCAGGAACGCTTTTTGAACGCATTGCAGTACGCTTTGGCAAAAACGACCCTTTTTATAATTTCGATTATATACGATCACTGCATGTTAATTCATCCGATAAGCCATTGTTTTTTTGGCTTTTGGGCAATTACAGTGAATTTGATAAAAACATAGATTATAAAGTGCCTGCTTTCAGAAAGCTGATTCAGGACATAGCAAACGATTTTGAATGCGGCATTCATCCATCTTATCAATCCAATTCCGAACCCGGTAAAGTAAGCGCCGAGTTGAATAGGCTGGAGGGAATTATCGGTAAAAAAGTCATAAAGAGCAGGCAGCATTTTTTAAAACTGAATTTCCCCCAAAGCTATCAAAATCTTATACAAAAAGGAATAAAAGAGGATTACAGCTTGGGCTATGCCGAGGAGTTGGGTTTCAGAGCTTCTATTGCTACGCCGTTTAACTGCTATGATATTTCAAAGGAGCAGGAAACGGATTTGCGCATACATCCTTTTATGCTGATGGACGTAACTTTGAATGTGTATCAAAAACTGGATACAGTAACGGCACTGGAAAAAGTGATTCCGATTATTGAAATAACAAAAAAAGTAGGCGGGGAGCTGATCAGTATTTGGCACAACAATTCCTTTTGTGAAAAAGACAATTGGAAAGGTTGGAGGGCGCTTTATGAAAATGTGCTGAAAGCTGCACGGTGATTCAGTTTAACTCATCCCCAGCCCCTTCTCTTGTAAAAGAAGGGGCTTTTTCGGCTTTGCCGAAGACTCCGAAAGGAGTCTGAATGGCCACTCTTTAGGTAGGAGGGGAGCTGATCAGTATTTGGCACAACAATTCTTTCTCGGAAAAAGATAATTGGAAAGGCTGGAGGGCACTGTATGAAAATGTAATGAAAGCTGTATGGTGATTGAAACTGAAGTCTGGCAAACTGGAGTTTATATCTTTGAGTGGACGCTAAGTTAAGTCAAAAAAACTATCTTGCACAAAAGTTAATAAAACAACAATGGAAAGAAGAAAATTTGACAGGGAATTCAAGCTAAAAGCAGTAGAACTA
>CAINVS010000170.1 GCA_903854205.1 uncultured Bacteroidota bacterium
CTTCGGAAGGCTTAAGCCTTTCCTTCGCCGTACTTATTTACTTGACAATGCTTAAAAACCTTAAAAATCAGTTTGATAACTTTGCGCACTTTGCGTGAATCTTCGAAACTTTGCGGTAAAATTTTAGATCAGGTCTTTAAACTTTAATCTTTTATCTCACACTCACATTAATTTTCGAAATTCTCTCCGCCGCTGCCAGCAAAGTCTCCTCCGTTTTGGCAAAACAGAAACGAATCACCTTGTTGTCCAATTTATTGCTGTAAAAAGAAGAAATTGGAATCACCGCCACACCAAATTCCTTGGTCATGCGGATGGCAAAATCGGTATCAGCCTCATCACTGATAGCCGAATAATCGGCCACTTGGAAATAAGTGCCCTGTGAAGGGCGGCATTTGAAAGGACTGTCCTTAATCAGATCCAGAAAAAAATCGCGTTTTTGGGCGAAAAAATCCGGCAGACTGTTATAAACCGAAGGATCTTCCAGATAATCGGCAATAGCATATTGCATCGGCGTATTGGCCGAAAAAACATTGAACTGATGTACTTTGCGGAACTCGCGCATGAGGCGTTCATCGCCGACAATATAACCCAATTTCCACCCGGTGGCATGCAATGTTTTTCCGAAGGAAAAGACAGATAGACTGCGTTTTCTGAGTTCTGGGTAACGCATAACTGAACAGTGTGTTGCGCCTTTTTCCAATACCAAATGTTCATAAACCTCATCGCTGAGGACAATGATATCTGTTCCGGATACCAATTTTTGCAGGGCCAAAATATCGCTTTCATCGAGAATCGTACCCAGAGGATTGTGCGGTGTATTAATAATAATCATACGGGTTTTTGGCGAAATCAATTTACCCAGTTCTGCCCAATCCACCTTCCAGTCTGGCGCTCTGAGTGCGTAAGGAACTGGTTTTCCGCCTGCCAGCTCAATACTCGGAACATAACAGTCATAAGCCGGTTCAATCACGATCACCTCCTCGCCGGGATGAACAAAGGCCATAATGGCAGAGAAAATCGCCTCTGTAGCACCGGGACAGATAGTAATTTCCGTAGCCGGATTAAATTCCGCTACGTAAAGTGAATTTATTTTTTTTGCAAGCTGCTGACAAAGTACGGGCACGCCGGGCATTTGCGCATACTGATTCATGCCTTTTTTCATATACTGCGTGACCAGGTCGAGCAGTTTCGGGTCGCACTCGTAATTCGGAAATCCCTGAGAAAGATTGATCGCTCCGGTTTCATTGGCAAGTGCCGACATGACGGAAAATATGGTAGTGCCGAGATTGGGCAGTTTTGATGTTATATTCATTTTTATGGTATTTGGTACTTGGTAGAGTGTAATTTTTATTTGGTAATTTTTAATCAACGGATCTTCGATTTTTATAAAAGCTGTATCTGTTTTTGGAATCTTAGAATTTTGATATTAAAAGGCTAAAATAGTTGTTTTTTTTTATTTCGAACAGAAAATACCTACAACTCTATTCGGAAAAGCACAAGGCCATTAGTTTTGCTGTATGTATAGAGCAATTCCTCCGTCATAAGGACCCATTCCATCTCAAAACCGACGGGAACACTGCAAACTTTTTGCCAGCTGATTGTATCAAAAATAACCAATTTGTTTCTGCCCTGTATATTGGCTATAAATCGTTTGTCCGGACTCAAGGCCGTTTTCCATCCATCAGTAAATATTGACTCCCAGTTTCCTGTAGAAATGTCATATTTCAAGAAATCATCATCCAATCTGAAGATAAAAACCTTTTCGTTGGCAAAAACAGGATAGGGACTTGAATATTTGCTCCTGGCCATTGGGGTTAAATCCTTAATTGTAATTGGTTTACTTTCCCCAACTTTCCAAATAAGGATCTGTTTTTCATCAGTATATGTTGCTGCAACAAGTTTATTTTCAGGACCTCCGTTAATAGGCCAGCCATACTGTCCCCAATCACTTTTTAATTGTGCACTGGGAAACCACCATTCCTGTTCGATTGTATTAGTTTTTAGATTGTAAACCACCAAAGGGGCCTGCTTTTCAAGGGTTTTTAAACTTTTATCCTTGCCAACAAACAGGGAGATTTCACTAATTTCTGCATCAGTTTTATAATAATTTTCATCTTTGTAATAGGAAAGTTGATAAAGGCAACGTTCATCATCCAGTTTAATATTTTGACCCCCTAACGAAAAATTTGATTGAATGACCTTTATTTTACCGCTTTCGACATTTACCAGTCTTGGCAATGCATTGACACAGGAGGCAATAAATTCAATATCATTAATCCAGAATGCATCTGTCACTTTCAATTCTTTATGATCCATGACTAATTTTCGGTCAATTTTTGCGGTACTGACATCCACTACCCAAATTTCTCCCTCTCCGGTCATTAGAACTTTGGCAGGTTCTTTGGGCAAAATACCAATCGGTTGATTGTCAGTATTGGCATCTAATCCTTTAAAAGATGCCATAAATCGGCCATTTTTGGACCAAATGGAAATAATTCCGCCAAGCCAGCTGCCTGCAATTATTCTTTCGGCTGCAGGAACATAAAGGGGTTTATAAACATCTCCGCTAAAAGGGGCTTTTTGACCTGCGGCAGCAATTTCAGCCAAATTCCAAATGGCCAGATTTCCTTTTTCGTCGCCGGTCACCAGGTAATCGTCGCCCAACAGCGCAGCACTTGTGAAAGCTGTGCTGTCTGTATTTTTTTGCGAAAAAACTGTTTTTCCGGTTTCGGGACTGATGCCATAAATATTGTTGGAAACAGCAATGAGCATATTGTAATGCGGGAGGTGAAGAACCGCTCTTACATTTTCATAAGATATATCTTCCTGCCATTTTACTGTCCAATCTTTGGTATTCCAACAAACAATATCCTGACTGCAGGTAAAAGCCATATTGCCTTTGATCCAAAGACTGCAATTCGGAAAAAATTTATTACCGATATCGCTTGTATTATTTCCGCCAAGCAAAAGCGTTGTTCCATCATTTCCATAAATCAGCCGCCCACCTTTCACAAGTTCTTTTTCCATGGATTTATTCTTCAAATCCCAAACAACTGCACTGCAGCTATTCGCGGTAGTCAGCAGTTTTTTACCGTCGGGAGACGCGCAAAGCGTATAAACCCAAGCCTCATGTCCTTTAAGCTCTTCCAATAACTCGGCTTTCAATGGATCCCAGATCTTGATAGTCTCATCTTTGGATATAGAAATCAGGGTATCTTTATTAAAAACCAATTTGGTAACATAGGAGCTATGTGCATTTATTTCATGAATAATCCGCCAGTTTTCTGTAGATAATATCCTAATTTTTCCGTCGTCTGAAGCTGCTGCAATCAAAGAATGATCATCGGACAAAGCCAAATAGTTAATCGGATAACTGAGCTGAATGAGCGTTTTTATTAGCTTTAAGGAATCTGCCTGACAAAGTTTTAATGACCCGTCTTCCGAAACAGAGATAATCTTATCACCCACAACAAGGAGCCCACCGATAAAATTATTATGAACCTTAACTTTTTTAGTTGGCCCAATATTATAATCGGCAGTTTGTTTGCGTTTTAGCGGGACGAGGTTCATTGAGTATAATATTAGCGTTTATAAATTTCCTAAAAACTGAACTAAATTAGTACTAATAAATTAGTAGCGCAATTTTTTTTAGTTTGAAGCCGAAAATAACTTTATTTTAGCGCAACAGTTATTTAATAAAAAATAAATTTGCAAATGAAAGCAATTGAAATAGCAGTATTCATAGGAGGTACAGTAGAAGGAGATCCCAATATAGAAGTGTTTAAACCTGCCAAGATTGAAGAAGGGGTGCCCGGTGCCATCAGCTTTTTGGCCAATCCGAAGTACGAAGATTATGCATACGAATGCAAATCCAGTATTATTTTGGTAGCCAATGATTTTCAGCCCAAACAGCCGATTGCGGCGACCCTTATTCGTGTAGAGAATGTATATGCTTCGCTTTCAGTGCTTTTGGAACGTTTCGGAGCAATGATGGAGGATAGCGACGACGAGGAAGAAGACCTGATTTCACCTTATGCTTTTATACATCCCGATGCCGAATTAGCAGATGCTGTAAAGGTTGAGGCCTTTGCCTATATCGGAAAGGGCGTCAAAATTGCCGAGGGAGCGCATATCTTTCCGCACAGCTATATCGGCAATGAGGTCAGCATCGGAAAGGAGAGCATAATTTATCCGGGTGCGCGAATTTACAATGGCTGTATCGTTGGCAATTACTGCATTGTACATTCCGGAGCAGTCATCGGTTCCGACGGTTTTGGCTTTGTACCTCAGGAGGACGGAACTTTTAAGAAAATACCGCAATTGGGAATCGTGGAACTTTGCGATGGTGTAGAAGTGGGTGCCAATACGGTCATTGACCGTGCAACAATGGGTAAAACACTGATTGAACGGGGTGTAAAATTGGATAATCTGATTCAGATTGCACACAATGTAACTGTGGGTGAAAATACGGTCATTGCTGCGCAGGCGGGCATTGCCGGTAGTACCAAAATCGGTAAAAACTGCATGATTGGCGGTCAAGTCGGCATTGTGGGACATATTGGCATCGCCAACGGCACCAAAATACAGGCGCAAAGCGGTATCAATAAGGCTGTTAAGGAAGAAAATACCGCATTATTCGGCTCTCCGGCGCTATTGTACAATGATTTTCTTCGTGCCAATGCGGTGTTTAAGCAATTGCCTGAGTTGTTGAAAAGGGTGGAGAGATTGGAGAAAAGAGATTAAGGTATTGATTTTTTATTGTTAGATGAATAAACACTAATATCTTAATGAAATTTATACCTTGATCAGGTGCTTTAGCTTGAAAGGTATTGTTTTTAGATTCCTAAAGTCGTCAACAGTATTAGGAATTTTATTACTGTTTATTGTAACCTGTATTAACTGAAGTTAGGTGGTAAACTTCGTCAATAGGCAAAAGATCTGAATAAACTCCTTCAGCTTCCGGCTTCAATTTTGGTGGCTGTGAGCTTTAGATAGCACCTATGTCACACTGCCTATATTCTGCCTACAGGGGACATAGCGGCAGTAATCAATATTTTGCAAATTTTGGATGAGCAGGGCAGGGTATCAGTAACAGAGAAAATTGTAATCTATTATTAAGCGTAAAACCTAACCTTCATCATTTTTTGCAAAAAAAATCTGCTTTGCCGACTTATTAAATATGAAAACCTTACTTTTGCGCCAAATACAAGCGCACCATGAAAATAATGACCAAGTACATTTTCGTTACCGGGGGCGTGAGCTCCTCTTTGGGTAAAGGCATCATAGCTGCCTCTTTGGGTAAACTGCTGCAGTCCCGCGGGTTTTCTGTCAGCATACTGAAACTCGACCCCTATATCAATGTAGATCCGGGCACACTAAATCCCTACGAACACGGCGAATGCTATGTTACAGAGGATGGCGCCGAGACAGACCTGGATTTGGGACATTATGAGCGCTTTCTTAACATTACCACCTCACAGGCCAATAATGTGACTACAGGCCGTATTTATCAGACGGTTATCAATAAAGAACGCGCAGGAGCCTATTTGGGCAAAACTGTTCAGGTAGTTCCACATATCACCGATGAGATCAAACGCAATATCATGAACCTTTCCAATAAGGAATATGATATTATTTTGGTAGAAATCGGAGGAACTGTAGGTGACATCGAATCGCTACCCTATATTGAGGCTATGCGTCAGATGCGTTGGGAATTGGGCCGTGAAAACTGTCTGACAATTCACCTGACACTGATTCCTTATCTGAAAGCTGCCGGTGAACTTAAAACAAAACCTGCACAGCATTCTGTAAAAGAACTGCTTTCTTCAGGTGTTCAGCCCGATATTTTAGTTTGCCGCACGGAACATTCGCTTTCTATGGAGCTGCGCCGCAAACTGGCACTATTCTGCAATCTCGATTTCGGATCAGTAGTAGAGGCCCGCGATGCCGACTCCATCTACGATGTGCCACTTTTGATGCTCAAAGAAAAACTGGATGCAACGGTCCTGACCAAATTGCGCCTGCTCGAACGTCATGAACCTAAATTGGATCGTTGGAAATCCTTTCTGGGCCTTTTGAAAAATCCGCTGCACGAGATCAAAATCGGTTTGGTCGGTAAATATATTGAGCTGCAGGATGCTTATAAATCAATACATGAGGCATTTGTGCACGCAGGCGCTGCAAATGAATGCAAGGTACAGCTTATTTATATTCACTCATCCCATATCAATCCTTCCAATGTGGAGGAGACCTTGAAAGACCTGTCGGGCGTAATAGTTGCACCGGGATTTGGCGAACGCGGGATTGAGGGTAAAATCACCACAATTCAATACCTAAGAGAAAATAATGTCCCTTTTTTGGGCATCTGCCTTGGTATGCAGTGCGCTGTAGTTGAATTTGCACAGAATATTCTGGGAATGAAGGGCGCAGCTTCAACTGAAATGGATCCGAATACCGAGTTTCCTGTTATTGACATGATGGCCGATCAAAAAAATATTCAGGAAAAAGGCGGTACTATGCGATTGGGTGCTTATCCCTGCGAATTGAAAAAGGACAGCCGCGCAAAGCTCATTTACGGTAAAAAAAATATCACGGAGCGTCACCGCCACCGTTTCGAGTTTAATAATGCTTATTTGGATCAGTTTGAACAGGCTGGCATGAAAGCCGCAGGTATTAATCCTGATACCAAATTGGTGGAAATTGTAGAAATCCCTTCACACCGCTGGTTTGTAGGTGTGCAGTTTCACCCTGAGTACAAAAGTCGCGTTGAGGAACCGCACCCGGTTTTTGTTGATTTTGTAAAAGCCTGTTTGGGCTTTCATCAGGAGTATAATTTGGGTAATGCGAAGAAGAAATAATACTTGATTTGAAAATTTGATGATTTGAAAATTACCTGCGATTTAATTATTTAATACAATCAAGGGTAGAAATATTTTGTAAAACGTTGATTTTATATTAAAAAATCACTAAAAAATTACTATCCGCAGGCATCGTTTCAGTTGTCGGAAGCACCTTAGATAATTAGACATGGGACTAAATATATTGGGAAAGAAAAATTATTTAAGCAAAATGCCCGCTATGCGGGCATTTTGCTTTA
>CAINVS010000171.1 GCA_903854205.1 uncultured Bacteroidota bacterium
GACCTAAGCGATTCGACTGTACAACGCAATATGGGTGTGGCTTTGGGTCATGCCTATCTGGCAATTGGCGAAACATTGAGAGGTTTGGAAAAATTGCAGCTGAATGAAGGCAACTGTATTGCAGAACTGAACGACAGTCCCGAACTGTTGGCCGAACCTATTCAGACCGTACTGAAAATTGTTGGCGTTGACGATCCTTATACCCTGCTCAAAAAAGCATCCCGCGGACAAAAACCGACCAAAGAAAGTCTGGTAGAATTGGTGAACGGACTGAATATCGATCAGGCAATCAAAGACCGCTGCAATAATATGGAGTCGGTCAATTATATCGGTGATGCCGTGAGAATCTGCGATTTGGTATTGAAACAGACCAAAGAATTGTTGAAATAGCGCATGTAAAATGGAATTTAAAATACTGAGCACCCAACTGTTGGATCAATTTACCAAGGCTGTAAAAATATCACCTTTGGTACAGGACAATATGAAAAAATTGGAGATGCCGGTAGATTATTTTCAGTTTTATAAATCCGTTTCTTCAGTCTATTCTTCAAAAATAGAAGGAGAGGATATCGAATTTGACAGTTTTTTTAAACATAAGTTTCTAAAAGTACCTTTTCAGCCGGATTATACCCGCAAAACTGATGACTTATACGCCGCTTACGATTTTATTGATAATCATAGATTAACATTGGAAAATGTTCAAAAAGCGCATAGTATTTTAAGTGCAAATCTGTTGCCCAAAAGCCAACAGGGCCTGATTCGCCCAAACCCAATGTTCGTTATTAATAGTGATGATCAGATAGAATATATAGCCGCCGATCCTACTATTGTTAAAGACGAAACCGATAAATTATTTGAGGATATTGCTTTGCTGCTGAAGTCGGAACTGAACCCTTATGAGGTATTTTATTATGCCGCTTTTATTCATTTGGTCTTTTTAAAAATTCACCCATTTCAGGACGGAAACGGCAGAACAGCAAGACTGATTGAGAAATGGTTTTTATTTGAAAAGCTGGGACAAAAAGCAACTGCAATTCAATTGGAGAAAAATTACTACAGCAATCTGAAAGATTATTACCGAAATATCAGGAAAATTGGATTGGAATATGAAAGTCTCGACTATTCAAAAAGTCTCGATTTTTTACTGATGACCGCTAATTCTATAAATTAATAAACCTTCGGGTACCTTCTACCCGCTACTCTCTACAAAGTACAGATATGAAAATAGCAGTAATAGGATCCGGCGGACGGGAACATGCCATTGCATGGAAACTTGCGCAAACAGTAGGATGGGAAAATATTTATGTTTTACCCGGCAACGGCGGTATTCCCCGCAGTTTTTCCGTATCCATCAGCGATTTTGCTGCATTGGAACAGTACTGCAAAACAGAAAACATTGAACTGATTGTAGTAGGTCCGGAAGTTCCACTTTCTCAGGGAATTGTGGATTATTTCCGTCCGACTTCCATACGTATTTTGGGTCCGACAAAGGCCGCTGCCATCATGGAAGGCTCAAAAATCTATGCAAAAGAGTTTATGCGCAGGCATAATATTGCAACCTCCGATTTTGAATTATTTTCAAATGTGGATGCTGCAATTCCTTATATCAAATCAAAAAATGGGGACTGTGTCATAAAATACGACGGATTGGCCGCAGGAAAAGGCGTTTTTGTCTGTAACAATATGGCTGAGGCTGAAGAAGCCCTGAGCGAATTCCGAGAAACATACGGCAATGAAGCCAACTTTTTGGTAGAAGATAAAATTACCGGAGATGAGATTTCCATCATTGGACTTACCGACGGAAAAACCATCAAACTTTTGCCGCCTTCACAGGATCACAAACAGGTTTATGACAATGACCTGGGGCCAAACACCGGTGGTATGGGCGCTTTTTGTCCGGCACCATTTTATACGGAAAGCCTTGCGGCAGAAATTGACCGACTGATTGTTCAGCCAACCTTGGCCGGAATTCAGAAAGACGGGCATGATTATAAAGGATTTATCTATTTTGGTATCATGATGGATGAATATGGTCCGAAATTATTGGAATACAATGCCCGTCTGGGTGATCCCGAAACAGAAGTGCTGATGCCGGCTTTGGACGCCGACCTTGTGGCCGCTGTGGAAGCTGCCATTAACGGTACACTTAATGATGTGGCATGGAACTGGCACAGCGGCTACTTTGTAGATGTGGTACTCACCTCTGGCGGCTATCCAAAATCATTCTCAAAAGGATTGCCAATCAAAGGTTTGGAGGATGTGGATAATAATACCCTCCTTTTCTATGCCGGGGTAAAACGCTCGGGTGAAGACCTTGTCACTGATGGCGGCCGTGTTATTAATGTGGTCTGTCAGGGAGCAACCTTAGACGAAGCCATTGAAAATGCTTACCGCAACTGCAATAAAATATGCTTTGAAGGTATGCATTACCGTAAAGATATAGGCAGAAGAAAATTAAAAAATACCTATTAATACATGGCACTGCTCCCAAAATACAATCTGAGCTTTGCAAAAAAAGCAACAGAACCGGCCATAGAGCTGGTTATAAATCTGCCAAAGACTGAAAAACAGTTGGTGGATGCTTTTGCCATGCCCAATGTACAGGAGCTGATGCTGAATGTAGAATCCGGTTTTGGAGAAATTCCGGAGTCCATTAAAAATGCGCCTATTTTACAAACGCTGCGCATTGATGATCTGAAAAAATTTAAAGGAACAGTTGAAATACCTGCTGTTCTGCTGGAATTGCCCCAAATTACTTATCTGAGTATTAGCGATAGTCCCAATCTCATTTTCGGCGAAAAAAGTTGGGAAAAAATGATTGGGCTTACAAGTCTGAATCTTTATGGGAGCGGAACAGGTTTTCCAATTGGAATGACCAAGGCCTTAAATTTGAAAAGTATAAGTCTCAACTGTGAATATGAAATACCGGACGAAATAGGAAATTTGAGCAATTTGGAACTGCTGCATATCAGTATTTTCAGTTTAAAAGCACCGGAAGCTATCACCCGTCTGTCGAAATTGAAAGATCTGAGCATGTTCTGTTCGTCATTTCCCAGTTGGATTGGTAAATGCAGCAAAAAACTTAAAAAAATCTTTGTTTATACCCGCGATACTGTCAAAGAAATTCCCGAGGATGTTTTTGATTATCCCGAATTGGAAATCTTGGAAATCTGCAGTTCGGGCTTGGAATATTTGAGTCCAAAGGTGGCTCAATTAAAGTCATTGAAAAAACTACGCTTATCCAGAAATCAATTCAGCAGCCTTCCTGAGGAATTGACTCAGCTTGAGAATCTAGAGCGTTTGGATATTGAATTTAATAAATTCAGTACAATTCCGGGCCTACTGATAAAAATTCCCAATCTGAAAGAACTGAATCTGAAAGGTGCCGCCACGCATGACAGCGAAATCAGCCGTTTTGAAAAGTTCTATAGCTGGATTAGTTCCAGTGCCAACACAAAAGAAGAAAAAGAATTCTTCGCCGATGTTTGGGACAAAAAACCAATGACAGCCGAAGCGCTCGATATTAATAAATTGGGCAAGGCTCTCAATTCGGGCATTGTACCTTTCAATGCACATGCACTCTATTACCTGACAGAGATTTCGGAAAAAGCCTATCGCCCTTTTAAAGCAGGTGATGTCCTTTTTATTGAGGCTAAAACAGCTTTCAAAAAAACCGAGCTCAAAGAAAAATTGAGTGCCTTGAATATCAGCCTGGCAGCTGATTACGATGAAAATGTTACCCATGTGCTCATAGATGAAAGCGGAAATACTGATTATCAGGCATTGCTGATGACTGAATTACAGCTTTCCACTTTTTTGAATGATAACAAACCGGATTATCTGGTGGAATCGGTTCAACAGGATTCAGGTACTTTGGATAATATCACGTCCATGCTTTATAGCCTCAATACCGCAAATGTGGATGTGGCTTTTAGCCTGATGAAAAGCGGTGGTGTACCCGAAGGCGCGGTAACTGCACTGTTTACTGTTTATAAATTGTCAAACGATAAGGACCAATGCGCTAAAGCGCTTAAATTTTTGCAAAAAATTGCTTCTCCTGATTTGGCCTCTGCGCTCAAAAAAAGAGTGGATTTTAAAAAAACCAGACATTCGGGTGAATACAATTCCAATCTTAGTGTTTTTGAAAATACTGAACTGGATTTGATTCGTTTCGGACTGGCTTATACCAGAGCTTCTGATGAAGTTTACGCCTTAGAGTCTATTCTAAAACAGAATAATCCCGAAATTAGCAAAGAATTTCTCCTGCTCATTTCTGCAAAAGGTAATTTGAGTTTGAATCTGGAATATTATAAAATAAAGGACATTCCGGAATGTATTTACGAATTTGACCATATCAAAAGTTTGCGTCTCGTTGTTTCAAAAAAAGCGAGTCGCGAGGATCTGAAAAGCATTGAGAAACTAAAGAGTTTGGAGGAATTGATATTGGATGACAGCATGAAGGAAATTGTCATGTTTGCCCCGGCTTTTATGAATTCTTTGGAAAAACTGCCCAATCTGAAAAAAATTAGGGTATATGGCATGAGCGCTGAAACCAAAGCGTTTTTGGAAAAACATTTACCCAACTGTCAATTACAGTCATGAAAAAAATAGCCATCTTTATATCGGGTCGCGGCAGCAATATGAAAGCCATTATGGAACAGTGTCAGCATGGTATTCTGAAAGGAATTGCAGAACCGGTACTTGTTTTTTCCAATAAGGTAGATGCTACTGGCTTGGATTATGCCAAAAGTCAGGGAATAGAAACAGCCTGCATTGAATCTTTGGGTTTAAAAAGGGCTGAATTTGACAGGCAGGTTGTAGATCTGTTGGCAGGATATAAAATTGATTTTATCGTTCTTGCAGGATATATGCGTATCTTGAGCCCGGTTTTGGTGCAGGCCTATCCAAAACGCATTATTAATATACATCCGGCAGATACAACACAGCATCAGGGTTTGCACGGATACGAATGGGCCTGGGAAAACAAACTGCCTGAAACAAAAATTACAGTGCACTATGTAGATGAAGGGCTTGATACCGGAAGTATTATTGCACAGGGAACAGTCGATCTGCGCGGAGCAGAAAATCTAGATGAAATTGAAAGACGCGGCTTGGCCGTTGAACATAAACTTTACAGTGAAACTTTGAAAATGATACTGCTGGGTACTCGGTAGGGGTAGTAGAAACTTTGTTGACTATTTCAAAATTTGCAAGCAACTCAGTACTTTAATCTTTAATCTTTTAGCTTTAATCAAAATACATGTGCGGAATTATCGGTTTATACGGAAAAAAAAGCATTGTTTATGATCTGTTGATGGGGCTGAATGCCTTACAGCACCGCGGTCAGGATGCAGCAGGTATTATCACTTTCGAAAAGACTTTTCATATCAAAAAAGGACTTGGATTGGTAAGCAATGTTTTTGAACAAAGGCACGCCGATCGTCTGCTTGGCGATATCGGTGTGGGACACGTTCGTTATACGACTCAGGGCACCAATGAACTAACCAATGCTCAGCCTATTGCAGCCAATTATCCCTTTGGGATTGCGATGGCACATAACGGGAATGTGACCAATTTTGAAGAAATGGGCCGTACGCTTTATGAGGAATATCATACCCTTCCGGCGACAACCAATGACTTGGAACTGATCCTTTATACCTTTGCTTCAGAGCTTAAGAAAAAGGACTTGGGCAATGTATTGCCGGAGGATATTTTTGATGCAGTAAGAACCACACAATCTAAAGTCAATGGCGCTTATGCAGTAATTGCCGCCATTGCCAATCACGGTCTGTTGGCTTTCACGGATCCGAATGGTATACGTCCGCTCATCTTGGGCAAACAGGAAACAGAGGAAGGTCCGGTTTATGGTTTTGCTTCCGAAACGGTATGTTTCGACCATTTGGGTTATGAAGTAATGCGAAATCTTGAGCCCGGCGAGATTATTTATATTGACAGTGAAAGAAATGTGCATTCAAATATGGGCATGCAGAAAGGAAAAAATTTCTGTGTGTTTGAATTTATTTATTTTGCACGCGAAGACTCAAGTTTCCATGGTAAACTCGTTGCCGGACAAAGGGTAAAAATGGGCCGTATGCTGGGCAAAAGAATCAAAGAGATGGGACTCAAACCTGATATGGTTATCGATGTTCCAACCTCCGGCTACTTTGCAGCCTCCGGTCTGGCCGAGGTATTGGGGATTCCTTATAAAAGAGGTTTGGTCAAAAGCAATTATATCGGCCGCAGCTTCATTTCACCTACACAGGGCGAGCGGGAAAGTATGGTAAAACGTAAGTTAAATCCAATTCGTAAAACCATTCAGGGCAAGAAAATAGCCGTGGTGGATGACTCGATTGTGCGCGGTACCACCTCAAGAAGAATTGTTCAGACCCTGCGTGAAGCAGGCGCTACAGAAATCTACTTTATCTCCGCTGCGCCACCCGTTATTAGCCCCTGTATTTACGGAATTGATATGTCAGTAAAAACAGAATTGATTGCTGCCCAAAAAACATTGGAAGGTATTAAGCAATACATTGAGGCTGATGCACTTATATATCTGCCTTTGGAAGATCTCAAAGATATTTTCTCTGAAATGCCAAGCTGTATGGCCTGTCTAGACGGACTATATCCAACCGAAGGAGCAGATGAGGCCCTTCGAATGATTGAACAGGAGCGTTTGGATTCAGGAAACAGGTAATTTCATAAGGTTTTTTGTTGTTAGTTCTTTTATATAATTGATGTTCATAATAATATATAAATAAATAAAAAACTGACTTTAAAACAATTAAATAAACGCCAAGAACGAACAACGATCAACAAATAACGTATAACATACCCCCTTAGGCTTATTCTGCTTTTGGGGGATTTTTATTATAAAAAAACATTTACGAACGAACGTTTGTTTATTAAGATAATAAAACTATCTTAGTGTTTAGGATTGACTCAATTCTAAGACTTTTAGCATTATGCAGGAAAACGAAAAGAAAAACAAGAAACAGGATATTTATCGGGAAGCTGCAAAGTTATTCCGGGAAAAAGGCTATAATGCCGCTTCGATGCGGGATTTGGCAGAGCGTGTTCAGTTAAAAGCATCAAGCCTTTACAGTCATATAGGTTCAAAAGAAGAAATACTGGTTAAAATTTGTTTCGACAATGCCAATCATTTCATTGACGGTATGGAAAAGGTAGAGAACATGAAAGGCGGCGCTGCCGATAAGATAAAAGCGCTGCTGCTATTGCACATCCGTACGGCAATTGAAGAAACAACAGCTGTCACCGTTTTCAACGACGAGTGGAAACACCTGAGCGAACCGCAACTGAGTGAATTTGTTAAGCTTCGTAAAGATTATGAAAACCGTTTCCGTAAAATAATTAAAAAAGGTATTGATGAAGGTGAATTGAAAGATCTCAGCGCTGAAATCTTTTTATATTCTCTGCTCAACTCTGTCTATTGGCTGCACAATTGGTATCGCCCGCAAGGAAAAATTAAACCCGAACAGTTGGAACATGATATCGTACTGATGCTGATGGATGGGATTATTAATGTGCGGATGTGAAGATATGCGGATGTGCGGATGGAATCCTTTTGTGATTTGTACACAATAAAGATAATGTTTCAATCTGCATTTCAATGAAAATAAACCAAATGAAGATAACCCAAGACGGGATCATCTCATCCGCATATCCGCACATCAAAATGATTTAAGTCAATTTTATAAAAATTTTTACAGATTAATTTAAAAAACGAACAGTTGTTCGTATTTTAGACTCAACAAATCAGCATTGATATAAAATGGCAACCAAAACCAAGAGAAAAATCGAGAAATCAGTCATGCAGAAAGCATTTTCCTTAGCCTGTCAGGCCAAGGCTATGGCAGGACTGTATGAGGAAAATTTCAAACTGGTATCTAAATACGTACATGCAACTTCGCGCGGGCACGAAGCGCTGCAGGTGGCTTTGGGCATTCAGCTGAATCCGCAGGATTATGTGGCACCTTATTATCGGGACGATGCCATGCTGCTTTCTATCGGCATGAGGCCTTATGACCTGATGCTGCAGTTATTGGCGAAGAGAAATGATCCGTTCTCCGGCGGCCGTACATATTATGCGCATCCGAGTCTGCGCGATGATGACAAGCCTAAAATTCCGCATCAGTCATCTGCTACCGGGATGCAGGCCATTCCTACTACAGGTGTAGCAATGGGTATTCAGTACAATGAAATTATGGGACTTTACGATTCCGATTTCAACGGGGAAATGCCATTGGCTGTCTGTTCCTTGGGGGATGCTGCCATCACTGAGGGTGAAGTATCAGAAGCCTTTCAGATGGCGGCCCTCAAACAGTTTCCAATTCTTTTTTTTATTCAGGACAATGGTTGGGACATCTCGGCTAATGCTGCGGAAACCCGTGCACAGAATGCTTATGAATTTATACAGGGATTTCATGGCATCGAGGCCCGTCAGATTAATGGAAATAACTTCCTTGAGGCTTATTTGGAGCTGAAGGGAATTTTAGAAACAATCCGAAAGGAACGCCGTCCTTTCCTGCTACATGCTAAAGTGCCTCTGCTCAATCACCACACATCAGGTGTGCGGATGGAGTGGTATCGCGATGATTTGGATGACCATAAAAAAAGAGACCCTTATCCCATTTTTGTTGAACAGATGCTGTCAGAGGGATTCAGCAAAAAAGAAATTGAAAAAATTGAAAAAGAAGCACGTGAACTGGTCGCTGCCGATTTTGAGTTGGCACTAAAAGCACCGGATCCGGAGCCAGAAGATATTTATAATCACGTATTTGCGCCAACGCCTATCACCGAAGAGCGCGGTGTTCGCGAACCCGAAGGCGGAGAAGTAAAAGTGATGGTTGACTGTGCCCTTTTTGCGGTGCAGGAACTGATGGAAGACCACAAAGAATGTCTGCTTTACGGACAGGATGTGGGCGGAAGGCTTGGCGGTGTGTTCCGTGAGGCAGCTACGCTTGCACAAAAATTTGGCGATGCACGCGTTTTCAACACCCCCATTCAGGAAGCTTTCATTATCGGAAGTACTGTGGGAATGGCTGCTACGGGGCTCCGTCCCATAGTGGAAGTGCAGTTTGCCGACTATATTTGGCCGGGTCTGAATCAGTTGTTTACCGAATTGAGCCGTTCCTACTACCTTTCCAACGGAAAGTGGCCGGCTAGTATGATTTTGCGCGTGCCCATCGGTGCTTATGGAAGCGGCGGACCCTTCCACTCTTCGAGTGTAGAATCTGTTGTTGCAAATATTAAAGGTGTTAAAATTGCATATCCGAGCAATGGTGCCGATCTGAAAGGACTGATTAAATCGGCCTATTACGATCCAAATCCGGTGGTCATTTTTGAACACAAAGGCCTCTACTGGTCAAAAGTTCCGGGTACTAATGCTGCCCGTTCTGTCATGCCGGACCGCGATTATGCCATTCCTTTCGGTAAAGGCCGCATGGTACTGGAAGCCGATGCAGAAAAAGTGGAAGATGAATCAACCCTAGTTGTTGTCACTTACGGCATGGGCGTACATTGGGCGTTGAACGCCGCCGTAGAACATGAGGGTCTTGTGAGTATTTTGGATTTACGGACAATTTCTCCGGTCGATACCGAAATGATTTATGAACAGGTAAAAAAACACGGCAAATGTCTGGTAGTCACGGAAGAGGCCGTCAATTGTACTTTTGCACAAAGCATTGCTGCGCGTGTTCAGGAAAATTGTTTTGAATATTTGGATGGTCCTGTCCGCACGATCGGTGCCGAAGATCTTCCGGCCATCTGTCTGAACGAAATTTTGGAAAAGGCCATGCTGCTGTCAGCGGCAAAGGTCAGCAAAGCAATAGGAGAACTTTTAAAATATTAGTAGCAGGTATCAAGTATCAGGTATCAAGACAAAATAACGGACCTTTACCTGAAACAAAACAAATATCTGCTTTAGCAATAAATCCTGATACCTGATACTAACAAAAACAAAAGATAAATTACAATTTAAAACTAATGGTAGAAAGTAACAGTAGCAAGAAAAAATCCTGATACCTGATGATACCTGATACTAACAAAAACAAAAGATAAATTACAATTTAAAACTAATGGTAGAAAGTAACAGTAGCAAGAAAAAATCCTGATACCTGATACTTGATACCTGATACTAACAATTATGAGCAAATTCCACAGTCTTAAAGTGATTGATGTCCGCGAAGAAACGGATGACTGCAAATCAATTGCCTTTGAAATTCCGCAGGAGCTCCGAGAAGAGTTCCAATACCTGCAGGGTCAGCACCTGACACTGCGTGCCTTAATCGATGGTGAAGATGTTCGCCGCAATTACTCCCTTTGCTCAAGTCCATTGGATAATGAGTGGCGAGTAGCTGTAAAAAAACTGCCCGGCGGTAAATTCTCTACCTATGCCAATGACACTTTGAAAAAAGGAGATTTGTTGGATGTTATGCCCCCTGCCGGACATTTCTATACTGAAACAAAAGCAGATAATGAAAAGCACTATGTGGCTTTTGCCGCAGGCAGCGGAATTACGCCGATGCTTTCTATCATGAAAACGGTTTTGAGAACAGAGCCGGAGAGTAAAATCACCTTGGTTTATGGCAACAGAAATACCATGTCCATCATTTTCCATGAGGAAATTGAAGGTCTGAAGAATAAATACATGGAACGTATCAGCGTGTATTATCTTCTGAGTCGCGAAAAATTGGACGAGCCGATTCTCAACGGCCGTATCACAGAAGAAAAATGCAATGATCTTTTCAATGGTCTGATCGACGTAAAAAGCGGAGGTGAGTTTTTCCTCTGCGGTCCCGAAGAGATGATAAATGCTGTCAATACTGCGCTTAAAAATGCAGGAGTGGCTAAAGAAAAAATTCATTTCGAATTATTTACTACCCCGGGCAGCAGCTTTGGCGGAGAAAAACGTACTCTTTCAAAAGAGGACGAAGGCAAGGTGAGTGAAGTGACAGTTACTTCCGACGGAAAAACCTTTACTTTCAATCTGCCTTACGGTAAAGCCAATCTGCTCGATGCCGCTATGCGCGAGGGTGCCGACCTGCCATATGCCTGCAAAGGCGGTGTCTGCTGTACCTGTAAAGCACGTCTGCTCGAAGGAGAGGTGGAAATGGAAAGAAACTATGGACTTGTAAAAGAGGAAGTAGAAGCCGGATTTATTTTAAGTTGTCAGGCTTTCCCTCTAACTGATAAGGTGAGAATCGATTTTGATGATATTTAGTAGCAGGTACAAAGTATCAAGTATCAAGACAAATGTCACGCTACTGTCACGACATTTCACGAAAAGCTTTTGAATGTATGAGATCGCAAGAAATTAACGTAATCTTAGTATCAAAATAACTACAAGTCATGATACTTGATACCTGATACTTGATACACATTTATTGTTAAACATAATCTAATTTGCTATATTGCAGGACATTAATAAATTATCAGACTATGGACAATCACAACAATATCCACAGCCTTGAGGCAAAATTTGAGGCAAAAATTGATTCCGAAATCAAAATTGAGCCTAAAGACTGGATGCCGGAATCCTATCGTAAGACACTGATCCGTCAGATTTCACAGCACGCACACTCTGAAGTGGTAGGCATGCTGCCTGAAGGAAACTGGATTTTGCGTGCCCCTTCATTGCGCCGCAAAGTTGCCCTGCTGGCAAAGGTTCAGGATGAGGCCGGACATGGACTCTATTTATACAGTGCGGCCGAAACATTGGGCATCAGCCGCGAAGAATTATACCAGCAGCTGCTTACCGGCAAAGCTAAATATTCCAGTATTTTCAATTATCCCACCCTTAGCTGGGCGGATATTGGGGCAATCGGTTGGTTGGTAGATGGGGCTGCGATCATGAATCAGGTGATGTTAACCCGTACTTCCTACGGCCCTTATGCCCGTGCGATGGTGCGTATCTGCAAAGAAGAAAGTTTCCATCAGCGTCAGGGTTATGAAATCCTAATTTCGCTGAGTCGCGGTAATGCAGAGCAGAAAAAAATGCTTCAGGATGCCATGGACAGATGGTGGTGGCCGGCACTGATGATGTTTGGACCGCATGACTCTGCCTCAACGCATTCAGAGCAGTCCATCAAATGGAAAATCAAGCGTAAATCAAATGATGAACTTCGTCAGGATTTTATAGATGCAACAGTTCTTCAGGCCAATTATCTTGGTGTGAATATTCCCGATCCGAAACTCAAATGGAATGAAGAACGGGGTCATTATGACTTCGGTGATATCGATTGGGAGGAGTTTTGGAATGTGGTAAACGGCAATGGACCCTGCAACAAACAGCGCATAAAAGATCGCAAAAAAGCGTACGAAGGCGGAGAGTGGGTTCGCGAAGCTGCGATGGCACATGCGGAAAAAAGGGCTAAAAGAAAGGAAGAAAAGGTAGCTTAGAAGTAACAGGTAGCAAGTATCAGGTAGCATGACAACACTAATATCTGGAAGTTTAGTAATTTTAGAAAATTTCAGACTTTAGTTAAGATTTTAAATTGTCCTGAATTTTAATACAATGTGTTAATTACCTGATACCTGATACTAAGTACAAAAATTTAGATCACAAGTCAAAACATAAATAACCATGGATAAGAAAGAATGGCCACTGTGGGAAATATTCATCCGCAGCAAATCAGGTTTGAGCCACAAACACGCAGGCAGTCTCCACGCAGCTGATGCTGAAATGGCAATTGAACATGCACGTGATGTATACACACGCCGCAATGAAGGTGTAAGCATCTGGGTTGTAAAATCTTCAGAAGTAATTGCTTCTGATCCCGAAGATGAATATATGTTCGAGTCGGCAAAAACAAAGATTTACCGGCATCCGACCTTTTACGATATTCCTGAGGAAGTCGGACACATGTAATTAATGTGCGGATGAATTGATATGCGGATGTGCGGATAATCCCACAGTATATCAAAACATAAGAATTATTAAAAAATGTAATTTGAAATTAGTTGATAACGGGTAATGATGAAGTCGAAATCATCCGCACATCCGCATATCCGCACATCATCTCATTAATAATCACCAACATGAAACAATCACTCATCAACTATATTTTCCAACTGGCCGATAACAAACTTATCCTGGGTCAGCGACTCTCGGAATGGTGCGGACATGCCCCCGAGTTGGAAATAGACATAGCACTAACAAATATTGCGCTCGACCTCATCGGACAATCGCGCAACCTTTATTCCTATGCGGCCGAACTGGAAGGCAAAGGAAGAACGGAAGACGATATGGCTTACCTCCGCGACTGCGAAGCTTATCGCAATGTCCTGCTGGCGGAACAACCAAATGAGGATTTTGCCTATACAATTGCCCGTCAGTTTTTCTTTGATGTTTACAATCATCTTTTTCACAAGGAATTAGTAAACAGTAAAGACGAACAGTTGGCAGCTATTGCTGAAAAATCGCTGAAAGAAATCAATTATCATATCCGTTTCAGCTCAGAATGGGTTATCCGTTTGGGCGACGGAACAGAAGTCAGCCATGCAAAAATGCAGACTGCGGTAGATGATCTTTGGGATTATATCGGTGAAATGACGACCATGAACGAAACGGACCGTCTGATGCTTGCAGAAGGTGTTGGTGTGGATTTGAATAAAATCCGTACAGCCTATTTCCACAAAGTAAAAGAAATTTTGGCAGAAGCCACTTTGAACATTCCGGAAGAAGAGCCTTTCCAAAAAGGCGGTAAAGACGGTCTGCACAGTGAGCATTTGGGCCACCTGCTGACTGAATTGCAGTGGATGCAAAGGGCATACCCCGGCGCGCAGTGGTAATTTTTTTTAGCGCCCCAGACCTTATAGGTTTATAAAACCTATAAGGTCTGGAAGCAAAAAAATAAACGATGGTAACAATTAATAAAATCTGGAAACTGCTTGAACAGGTCTATGATCCTGAAATTCCTGTCCTCACGGTTGTGGATATGGGCGTCGTTAGGCATATCAACCCTTTTGGATATGGTGTGGAAGTTGTTATAACCCCCACCTACTCCGGCTGCCCGGCCATGAAAAGTATTGAGTTTAATATCATTGCCGAGCTGGAGGCCAATGGCATTCATCCCGTGAAAGTGACAACTGTCCTCAGTCCGGCCTGGACTACCGACTGGATGAGCGAAGAAGGCAGAAGAAAACTGAAGGAATACGGTATTGCGCCGCCAATTCCGGGAACCAATGCCAAGCGCATCGAAGCACTTTTCGCTGAGGCCCCTCAACCGGAATGTCCGCACTGCGAATCAAAAGAAACCAAACTGATCAGTCAATTCGGGTCCACTGCCTGTAAGGCACTTTATCAGTGCAATAGCTGTAAGGAGCCCTTTGATTATTTTAAATGCCACTGATGCAATTTGAAAATTTGAGGAACCGAACGAAGTGAGCTCCGCTAAGCGATTTGCTAATTTGAGAATGAATTAGCGTCTTCCTGACTTTGTGGCATTTTTCAATTTATTAATACCCAAGAACTAAAAACTATACTTATATGTCAGCAACCATAACTTTCCAAAAAGATAATGGCGTCGCAACTATCGCGCTCAACCGCCCTGATGTTTTCAACAGTTTTAATCGCGAAATGGCTTTGGCAGTGATTGCTGCTTTGGATGACTGTGCTGCTGATGCCGACGTACGCGCTATTGTACTTACAGGAAACGGTAGGGCTTTCTGTGCCGGTCAGGACCTGAACGAGGCGATTGACCCAAATAACGGAATCAGCTTCGAAGTGATTTTGAATGAACATTACAACCCCATCATTCGCAGAATCAGAAGCATTGAAAAACCTGTAATTGCTGCAGTGAACGGCGTTGCGGCCGGAGCCGGAGCCAATATCGCCTTTGCCTGCGATTTTGCCGTAGCCAGCAAAAAAGCCAGTTTTACTCAGGCTTTCAGTAAAATTGGCTTGGTGCCCGACAGTGGCGGAACTTTCTTCCTGCCTCGTCTAGTAGGTCTGCAGCGTGCAACAGCCCTCATGATGCTCAGTGACAAAGTCACGGCCGAAGAAGCAGAAAGTATGGGTCTTATCTATAAAGCAATTGACGATACGGAATTTGCTTTCTTTGTAGAGGAACTGGCCAATAGACTTGCAGCTATGCCCACCAAAGCATTGGGTATGACCAAAAGGCTCATCAATGCAGGCTTTAATCACAACCTTGATCAGCAGTTGGATATGGAAGGCGAACTACAGGTGCTTGCCGGTGAAAGCTATGATTATAAAGAAGGAGTAAATGCCTTTTTGGAAAAAAGAAAAGCGGTTTTTAAAGGTATTTGATGTGTCCCGAATAATCGGGATGCTGATGTGCGGATCCCGTCTTGGGTCGGGACAAGTTGTGCGGATTTTACTTGATCTATGATGTGCGGATGTGGTGATCCCGTCTTGGGTCGGGACAAGTTGTGCAAATGTGATGATTTAACATCTGTTAGTCAATCATAAAATCATGATACTTGATACTTGATACAATATAAAAAAGAAATCTAACAATATGAAAATAGGCGTTCTCGGTGCCGGCTCTATGGGCAGCGGCATTGCACAGGTAGCAGCATCATACGGACACAATGTTGTCCTCTATGATACCAATATCAAAGCCATTGAAAAGGCCATGGATACCATGCAGAAAACATTGGCCAAAGTTGTCGAAAAAGGAAAAATGACCGAAGATGTCAAAAATGCCCTGCTTAGCCGCATACATAGTACCGACAAAATGGAGGAATATGCCGGCTGCGAACTGATTTTTGAAGCCATTATCGAGAATCTCGAGGTAAAAAAATCGGTTTTTGCAAAACTGGAAGCTATCGTCGGTCCCGACTGTATTTTGGCCAGCAACACCTCTTCGCTCTCGATTGCCTCGATTGCAGCGGCCTGTCAGAAACCCGAAAGAGTCATCGGTATCCACTTTTTCAATCCCGCTCCGCTCATGAAGCTGGTGGAAATTATTCCAGCCGTACAGACTTCTCCCGAGACTACAGAAAAAGCCAAGGCTATTATTGACAGTTGGGAAAAACTGACTGTATTAACAAAAGATACTCCCGGTTTTATCGTGAACAGAGTGGCTCGTCCTTTTTACGGCGAGGCCCTACGCATTCTCGAAGAAGGACTGGCCGACATTGCAACAATCGACTGGGCAATGACAGAATTGGGCGCTTTCCGCATGGGGCCATTTACGCTCATGGATTATATCGGCAATGATATTAATTACACCGTAACAGAAACCGTTTTTAGCGCTTTTTACTTTGATCCCCGCTACAAACCGGCCTTTACACAAAAGCGTTTGGCCGAGGCAGGTTATCTGGGCCGTAAAACCGGCCGCGGACATTATAACTATGCCGAAGGTGCCGTAATGCCGCAACCCAACAAGGACGAGACTTTGGGCAGAATGATTCTGAACCGTGTCCTTGCCATGCTTATCAATGAGGCGGCAGATGCACTGTTTTGGAATGTCGCTTCGCGTGAAGCGATAGATACTGCCATGACAAATGGAGTGAATTATCCCAAAGGCCTCCTGAAATGGGCCGATGAAATTGGTATTCAGGAAGTTGTCGATCGTTTGGATACTTTATATAATGAATATCACGAAGATCGTTACCGCTGTTCTCCATTGCTGAGAAAAATGGCGAAAGAGGGAAAATCGTTCTATTGATTTTAAAAAATTAAAACATTTTATTCGGATAAGTAACCAATCATAAATAATGATATGTTTTCAATGAAAGGATTTTTTAGGCTGACAAGGCAGAAAACGCAGCTGAAGTGGTGCCTTCAGCGAGGCTTTCTAACGATGTCAGTATGAAAAATCCTTCATTCAAAGTTGTTATTATTTGTGATTGGTTACTTAA